>CAZSWL010000077.1:0-3778 GCA_964610725.1 uncultured Bauldia sp. | reverse complement strand
CAACGTGCCGACCGGCACCGGGATCGGCACGTTGACGCCGACCATGCCGATGTTGATGCGGCTCGCGAAATCGCGCGCGGCATCGCCGTCGCGGGTGAAGATCGCGGTGCCGTTGCCGAACTCGTGGGCGTTGATCAGCTTGACGGCGTGGTCGTAGCTCGCCGCCCTGACCACCGACAGCACCGGGCCGAAGATCTCCTCCTTGTAGATGCGCATCTGGTCGGTGACGCGGTCGAACAGGCTGCCGCCGACGAAGTAGCCGTTCTCGTAGCCCTGCAGCTTGAAGCCGCGGCCGTCGACGACGAGCGCGGCGCCTTCCTTGACGCCGAGGTCGATGTAGCCGAGCACCTTGGCGAGGTGCTCCTTGGTGACCAGCGGGCCCATCTCGGCCTCGGGGTCGGTGGACGGGCCGATCTTGAGGCCGCGCACCCGCGGCGCCAGGCTCGCGACCAGCCGGTCGGCGGTCTCCTCGCCGACCGGCACCGCCACCGAGATCGCCATGCAGCGCTCGCCGGCGGAGCCGTAGCCGGCGCCCATCAGCGCGTCGGCGGCCTTGTCCATGTCGGCGTCGGGCATGACCACCATGTGGTTCTTGGCGCCGCCCAGCGCCTGCACCCGCTTGCCGTGCGCCGTGCCGGTGCGGAAGACGTACTCGGCGATCGGGGTGGACCCGACGAACGACACCGCCTTGATGTCGGGGTGGGTGAGGATGGCGTCGACCACCTCCTTGTCGCCGTGGATGACGTTGAGGACGCCGTCGGGGAAACCGGCCTCGCGGAACAGCTCGTGGACGACCAGCGACACGCCCGGATCCTTCTCCGACGGCTTGAGCACGAACGTGTTGCCGCAGGCGATCGCCACCGGATACATCCACATCGGTACCATCGCCGGGAAATTGAACGGGGTGATGCCGGCGCACACGCCGAGCGGCTGGCGGTCGCTGTGGGCGTCGATCGCCGGGCCGACGAGACGGGAGAACTCGCCCTTGAGCAGATGCGGAATGCCGCAGCAGAACTCGACCACCTCGATGCCGCGCTGGACCTCGCCGACGGCGTCGGCGTGCACCTTGCCGTGCTCGGCCGAAACCGCCTCGGCGAGGCGGTCGAGGTTCTCGTCGAGCAGACGCTTGAAGGCGAACATGTAGCGGGCGCGCTTGAGCGGCGGCGTCTCGGCCCAGGCGGGCAGCGCCAGCTTGGCGGCGGCGACGGCCGCATCGAGCTCGGCGGCGCTCGACAAGGGCAGCACCGCCGACTGCTCGCCGGTCGCCGGATTGAAGATCGGCGCCGTGCGTGCGCTTGCTGAACGCGCCACTTCGCCGCCGATGACGTTGGCAATCACCTGCATCGCAAGTTCTCCCGTGGTTCAGATGGAACCAATATTCCACATTTTGCGATGTGGAACAATCATTCCATCCTAGGCCAACCGCTTGAGGATGCCCCTGAGGATGTCGAACAGCTGATCGATCTCGGCTTCGCTGATGATCAGCGGCGGCGACAGGGCGATGATGTCGCCGGTGGTGCGGATCAGCAGGTTCTTCTCGAAGGCCTCGAGGAAGGCGGTGAAAGCGCGCTTGGTCGGCGCGCCGGCAATCGGCTCGAGCTCGATGGCACCGACGAGGCCGATGTTCCTGACGTCGATGACGTGCGGCAGGCCCTTGAGGGAATGGAGCGCATCGGCCCACACTTCGGCGAGTTCGCCGCCGCGGTTCAACAGCCCTTCCTCTTCGTAAGTGTCGAGGGCGCCGAGACCGGCGGCGGCGGCGAGCGGGTGGCCGGAGTAGGTATAGCCGTGGAAGAACTCGATCATGTGCTCGGGGCCCTGCATGAAGGCCTCGTAGATCTCCTTTTTGACGAACACCGCCCCCATCGGCACGGTGCCGTTGGTCACCCCCTTGGCGGTCAGAACGATGTCCGGCGTCACGCCGAAATAGTCGAGCGCGAACGGCTTGCCGAGACGGCCAAAGCCGGTGATCACCTCGTCGAAGATCAACAGGATGCCATGCTTGTCGCAGATGGCGCGCAAGCGCTCGAGGTAGCCCTTGGGCGGGATCAGAACGCCGGTCGAACCGGCGACCGGCTCGACGATGACGGCGGCGATGGTCGAGGCATCGTGCAGCGCCACCAGCCGCTCCAGCTCGTCGGCGAACTCGGCGCCGTGTTCGGGCTCGCCTCTGCTGAAGGCGTTCCTGGCGAGATCGTGGGTGTGGCGAATGTGGTCGACGCCGGTCAGCAGCGTGCCGAAATACTTGCGGTTGGGAGCGATGCCGCCGACCGAGATGCCGCCGAAGTTGACGCCGTGATAGCCGCGCTCGCGGCCGATGAGACGGAAACGGGCGCCCTCGCCGATGGCGCGCTGGTAGGCAAGCGCGATCTTGAGGCCGGTGTCCACCGACTCCGAGCCGGAGTTGGTGAAGAAGACGTGGTCGAGGCCGGGCGGCATGTGGGTGACCAGGCGGGCGGCGAGCTCGAACACCCTGGGGTGGCCCATCTGGAAAGCGGGCGCGTAGTCGAGCTCCCGCGCCTGGCGGGCGATCGCCTCGACGATCTTCGGCCGGCCGTGGCCGGCGTTGACGCACCACAGCCCGGCGGTACCGTCGAGCACCTTGCGGCCGTCGGCGGCGCGATAGTACATGCCCTCGGCGCCGACGAGCAGACGCGGCGTCTTCTTGAACTGCCGGTTCGCCGTGAACGGCATCCAGAAGGCTTCGAGATTGTTGGTGGCGAGATTGCCCGCGGCAGCCTCGGTGAGCGCCATGATCTCCTCCCCAAGCCGTTTCCATGGGTGTGATCAAGCCGGCTGATTGCGCCGGCGGACCATTTCATCTAGGAGGAAGCGGCGAGATTTCCTGACCGTTTGGTCAAGGGAACCTAGACAGTTTCGCAAGCCCGCTCAAGGCTGTTTTGGCCGGCGACGCGACGCGCCGCCGCGCGTAGGAGGCACGCAGTGTCGCAGGCGATCCGTCTCAACACCGCCCGCGCGCGCCAGACCCGCAAACGCACCCGCATCCAGGCCGAGAACGAAGAGCGCATCCTCGATGCCGGCCTGGCGGTGTTCTCCTCCTTCGGCTTTCGCGGCGCCACCGTCGACCAGATCGCCGACCTCGCCCGCATGACCAAGCCCAACCTGCTCTACTATTTCCGTCGCAAGCAGGACATCTATCTCGCCGTCCTCAGCCGGACGCTGGAGATGTGGCTGAAGCCGCTGGAGGCACTCGACGCACAGGGCGACCCGGCCAAGGAGATCGCCGCCTATGTCGAGCGCAAGCTCGAGATGTCGCGCGACAACCCGACCGCCTCACGCCTGTTCGCGATGGAGATCATGCAAGGGGCGCCGGTGCTGGGCGAGGTGCTCAGCGGCCGGCTGAAGACGCTGGTCGAGGAAAAGGTGGCGGTGATCCGCCGCTGGATCGGCGAGGGCCGTCTTGCCAAGGTTGATCCCTACCACCTGATCTTCATGATCTGGGCGACCACCCAGCACTACGCCGACTTCGAGGTGCAGATCCACGCCCTTCTGGGCGACCGCGTCGACCGGCCCGCCCACTTCGCCGCCGCCCGCGCCACGCTCGACCAGGTGTTCCTCAACGGCCTCATACCGGCCGGGCAGCGGGGATAATTCACCCGTTTGCACCTCTTCAAAACGCCCCCGAAAAAAAGTTATCCCCGCTCGCTGAACCGCCCTCACACTGACCGCATCCTCGCCCGCAAAGGGGCGCGCTCATGAGGCGTCTTCAGCGTGGGGCGCGGAGCGGCGCCTGCCGGCGGGCTCGCAAGTCCGTCGT
>CAZSWL010000076.1:0-4034 GCA_964610725.1 uncultured Bauldia sp. | reverse complement strand
TCCAGATCGACGGATACTGTTGAGCAACCTCGCCCGCAGCGGCCGGAAGCTTGGGTGATTTGCCGGGCATGGATCGTCCTCTTTGGCGCCAATGGGAACTTCACTTTCTTTGGAACGGACGACAGGCGCAACCAACCGGCTAGTGAACGGGCAGCGTTTCGGCTCCCCCCATCTCAATCCCCGAGATGTCGGCATCGCTGACCAGACGGGCGACATATTGGGCCAACGCCACATGGCGGCTGCGCTCGACCAGGTACGTCGCGATATTTTTGGCCACTGCGGAAAAAGGCAGCACTTCACCTTGCCGCCGGCGCTCGAGACGGATGATGTGGAAGCCATAGCGCGTCTCGACCGGGCTGGCAGTCACCTCGCCCTCTGCGAGACGGGAGAGCGCGGCCTCGAACTCGGGCGTCGTATCTCCGGGAAGAAGCTGGCCGAGGTGTCCACCATTGACCGCCGACGGACACCTGGAGAAGATGCGCGCCAAGTCGGCAAAGCGGTCCGGCAAAGCGTTGAGTTCGGCGAGAATCGCTTCGGCCTGTTCGCGCGCGGCGCCATAGGCGGCCTGGTCGCGGCGCGGTGCCGCGATGAGAATGTGACGGACCTCGTTGATCGTCGGCGCGGTGAAGCGACCGCGGTTCGCCGCGTAGTAGCGCCGCAGTTCCGCCTCGGTCGGCTGTGGCACGATGACTTCGCGCTCGATCAGGGTACGCATCGCAGCTTCATCGTCGGTTTCACGCCGGCCCTCGTGGTCGCCGAGCGGTGACGCCTGCAGGCTCCGTTGCTTCGCCCTCTGGAGCAGAAGTTCGCGCACTACCAGCGCCTGGCTCGCCCGCCGGATTGCGGCACCCGGGGTGTCAGCCGGGTGGTGCTGGGCCTCCTGTGCGATGGCTGCGCGTGAAATCACAACGCCATTGACCGAAACGGGCGCCCGGCCGGCAACACCCTCGGCGTGTGCGACGACGTTCATCGGCGCGCTCCCGGCCTCGGCCATCGGACGCGATCTGCCGTCACCACAGCCGGACCGACAGGCCTGGTCGTTCCGTTCCCACGCACTCTGACGATCTGATAGCCGCGGCGGCCGAGGTACCAGACGGGCGCGCTCCAGATGTGAACCAGCCGGGTGAACGGCAGAATCAGGAAGATCGTCATGCCAAGCAGGATGTGCACTTTGAAGATCGGGCTGGCGCCGATGAGCAGCGCCGCCACCCCGGGCCTCAGGGTCAGGACGCCCTGCGCCCAGGTCATGAATCGCACCATTTCGCTGCCGTCGAGATGGCGCAGCGATACCGAGATCGACGTCAGGCCGAGCAGCAGCTGCGCCAGCAGCAGCAGCAGGACGGCAACGTCGCCGAAACTCGATGTCTTCAGGATGCGAGGATCGAACAGACGGCGATGGGTGAGCAACAGAAGCCCGGCGAGGCAGAACAGGCCGGCAACGCCGCCGACCACGATCGCCATCCATTGCTTGAACGTATGCGAGATGCCGAGCGCCGCGAAAATCCAGATCGGCGTCAACAGGCCGACGAAATGCCCGAGGAAGATGACCAGGATGCCGACGTGGAAAAGGTTCGATCCCCACATCAGCTGGCGCCGGCGCAGAAGCTGGCTCGATCCCGACCGCCACGAATATTGTTCGCGGTCGAAGCGCCACCAGCTGCCGAGCAGAAACACCGTCAGGCACACGTAGGGGTACCAGCCGAACAACGCGTTGTTGACGAAATCTCGCACCGCTTACCTCTCAGGTTTGCTCCGCGGCCGGGCGCCTGGCCGCTCGCAGTCGCGCGATGAGTTCGTCCTTGCAGCCGCCCGTCATGGTCTCCGGGCCGAAGGTGACGGGGACATCTTCCCATTCCGCGTCGAGTGCAGCGAGATCGGCGGCGTCGCGGTCACCCTCGGCAGCGATCGCCGCGACGGCGGCTGCCTCCGGCTTGGCGTCGGCCAGAGCAAGCAGGGCGCGAAAGACGGCTTCGTAGGCGGAGCCGCGACGTGCCAATCGGTCGGCCAACACTGTCAGGATGTGCGCGGTCTGGCCGATCAGTTCGGAGACCTGGGCGAAGGGCCGCGTTGCCAGAAATTCCAGGAACAGCGGAACGAAGTCCGGTAGCTCGGCCGGGCTGGCAGCAAGGCCGGTCTCTTCGTACAGCGCCAGCAGGTCGACCATCGCCTGCCCGCGATCGCGGCTTTCCCCGTGCACGTGCTCGAACAGGTGCAGCGACAGCGAGCGGCTGCGATCGAACAGATCGACATAGCGTTCCTGGAGGTCGAACAGATCGTTCGCCGCGATTTCGTCGATTATCAGGTCGAGCGAACGCATCACGCCTGGGGGAACCATGCCTTCATTGCGCAGCGCCGCCCGCAGGTCCGCAGCGGCGGCCTGCAGCTCCTCGTTCGGGTAGGTGAGCAGCGCCGACAGGACCTTGAGGGTGCGGATCATCACATCACCTCCATTGGCGTGCGGGCGCGCTTGGGCGTGCCGAACAGGTTGGCCTCGGTTGTGCCACCCGAGCAGCCGTTGCCGAACGAGAAGCCACACGAGCCGCGGAGGCTGTAGGCGTCCTCGCCCAGCTCGCGATGGGCGGTGGGGATGACAAAACGGTCCTCGTAGTTGGCGATCGCCATCACCTGATACATCTCCTCGACCGCCGCCGCGCTCAGCCCGACACGATCGGCGATGCCTTCGTCGATGACGCCATCGACCGTCTTGGCGCGCATATACGCACGCATGGCAAGCATGCGCTCCAGGCACCGGGCGATCGGTTCCTGCTTTCCGGCAGTCAGAAGATTTGCCAGATATTTCAGCGGGATGCGCAGAGAGCGCACATCCGGCATATCGCCGTCGGTAGCGATCCGGCCGGCCTCGGCCGCCGACTGGATGGGCGACAGCGGCGGCACGTACCAGACCATCGGCAGCGTGCGGTATTCGGGATGGAGCGGGAAGGCCACCTTCCATTCGAACGCCATCTTCCAGATCGGCGAGCGCGCCGCCGCGTCGAGCCAGTTGTCGGGCACGCCGTCGGCGCGCGCCTGCGCGATGACGGCAGGGTCGTGGGGGTCGAGGAAGATGCCGAGGTGCGCTTCGTACAGGTCTTGCTCGTCGGCGACGCCTGCTGCCGCCTCGATGCGGTCAGCATCGTAGAGCACGACGCCGAGGTAGCGAATGCGCCCGACGCAGGTTTCCGAGCAGACGGTCGGTTGGCCCGCTTCAATACGCGGAAAGCAGAAGATGCATTTCTCCGACTTCCCGCTCGACCAGTTGTAATAGATTTTCTTGTAGGGACAGCCCGACACGCACATGCGCCAGCCGCGGCACTTGTCCTGGTCGATGAGGACAATGCCGTCCTCTTCCCGTTTGTAGATGGCGCCCGACGGGCAGGCGGCGACGCAGCTCGGGTTGAGGCAATGCTCGCAGAGACGCGGCAGGTACATCATGAAGGTGTTTTCGAACTGCCCGTAAATCTCCTTCTCGACACCGGCGAAGTTGCTGTCCTCGGATCGCTTGGCGAACTCGCCACCGAGAATCTCCTCCCAATTGGGACCCCACTTGATCCGTTCCATGCGCTCGCCGGTGATCAGCGAGCGCGGTCGCGCGGTCGGTGAGGCTTCCAGCTCGGGTGCCTTTTGCAGGTGTTCGTAGTCGAAGGTGAACGGCTCGTAGTAGTCGTCGATCTCGGGCAGGTTCGGGTTGGCGAAGATGTTGGCGAGCACCCGCCACTTGGCGCCGATCCGCGGCTCGATGCTGCCGTTACGCCTGCGCCGCCAGCCGCCCTTCCAGCGCTTCTGGTTCTCCCAGTCCTTGGGATAGCCGATGCCGGGTTTGGTCTCGACGTTGTTGAACCAGGCGTATTCCATGCCCTCCCGATTGGTCCACACGTTCTTGCAGGTGACCGAGCAGGTGTGACAGCCGATGCACTTGTCGAGGTTCAGCACCATCGCAATCTGCGCGCGGATCTTCATTCGGCGGCCTCCAGTTTCGGCGCGGCGGTGGACGCTGCGGGCTGGTCGGCGGCGGGCTCGTCGAGCCAGTCGACCTT
>CAZSWL010000075.1:0-7548 GCA_964610725.1 uncultured Bauldia sp. | reverse complement strand
GGCCTTCTCCGGCTGGACCGCCTTGGCCGCCGGCGGGGGACGCACGCGCACCGGGGTCGTCTCGAGCGCGGTGCCGCAATGCGGGCACACGATCGGCGTGCGGTTGAGATCGTAGTACTTGGTGCCGCAATTGGGGCAGGTGTGCTTGCCGCCGAGCTCAGGTCTGGTCACGTTCGCGCCTCATCGGGACAATTCGGCGGCTCCATAGTCGAAGCGCCGCACGCTTGTCAAAAGCAATTCTCGCAACCGCCGGCACCGGCCGGATGACGGGTGCGGCAGGCTGTGCTAATCGGTTCGGCGCCTGCGGCGGGGCACCGGCCGGCGGCGGACGGCCTCCCCGGGGCGCTACCGCGCCACGGAAGCGCGGCGCCGCAGCGTTAGGTGAGGCGGAGCCATCAAAGCACATGCCAGCTGACGACGCGATCCGGCTTCGCGCCAACCGGTCGGGACCGCTCGCCGGGACCATCAGACCGCCGGGCGACAAATCGATCTCGCACCGGGCGCTGATGCTGGGGGCGCTCGCCGTCGGCGAGACCGCCATCGACGGCCTGCTCGAAAGCGACGACGTCATGGCGACCGCCGCCGCCATCGCCGCCTTCGGGGCGACGGTGACCCATACCGGCCCCGGCGCTTGGCGAGTCGCCGGCCTCGGCGTCGGCGGCCTGCTCGAGCCGGAGGCGGTGGTCGACTTCGGCAACTCCGGCACGGGGGCGCGGCTGGCGCTCGGCATGGCCGGCGGCCATGCCTTCGCCACCACAATCACCGGCGACCGCTCGCTGGTGCGCCGGCCGATGGGCCGCGTGCTCGAGCCGCTCAGGCGCATGGGGGTGCAAGTGATCGCCCGGTCCGAAGAGCGGCTGCCGGCCACCGTGCACGGACCGGATACGGTGGTGCCGATCGAGTACCGGCTGCCGGTGCCCTCGGCACAGGTTAAATCGGCGATCCTGCTCGCCGCGCTCAACTCAGGCGGGGTGACGACGGTGATCGAGCCGGCGGCGACGCGCGACCACACCGAGCGCATGCTCGCTGCCTTCGGCGCCGCCATCGAGATCGAAACCGGCAACGACGGCACCAGAACCATCCGCCTGGAAGGGCCCAGCGCGCTCAAGCCGCAGGTCGTCGCCGTGCCCGGCGATCCGAGCTCGGCCGCGTTCGCCACGGTGGCGGCGTTGATCGTGGCGGGCTCCGAGGTCACCATCGAGAACGTGCTGCTCAATCCCACCCGCAGCGGGCTGATCGCCACGCTGCAGGAGATGGGCGGCGATATCACCATCGCCAAGCGGCACGCGGCGGGCAGTGAGGAGGTCGGCGACCTCACCATCAAGGCAAGCCGGCTCAAGGGCGTGACGGTGCCGGCCGGCCGCGCGCCGACGATGATCGACGAATACCCGATCCTGGCGGTGGCGGCGGCTTTCGCCGAGGGCGATACGCTGATGGAAGGGATCGGCGAACTGCGGGTGAAGGAATCGGACCGCTTGGCGGCGCTCGCCGCCGGGCTGAGGGCGAACGGCGTGACGGTGGAGGAGTCGCCCGACTCGCTGCTGGTCCACGGCGCCGCCACGGTCGCTGGCGGCGCGACGGTGGCGACCAACCTCGACCATCGCATCGCCATGAGCTTCCTCGTCCTCGGACTTGCCGCCGACAAGCCGGTGACGATCGACGACGCCCGCACCATCGCCACCAGCTTTCCCGAGTTCCGCGGCACCATGACTGCACTCGGCGCCTCGCTGGCAGAGATGGCCGGTGATTGAGCGCGGGCCAGGCGGCGCCCGACCGGCATGATCATCGCCATCGACGGCCCGGCGGCGGCGGGCAAGGGAACGCTGGCGCAAAGGCTGGCCGCCCACTACCGCCTTCCCTATCTCGACACCGGGTTGCTCTACCGGCTGGTCGGACGGACGATGGCCGAGCGCGGCATCGACGTCAACGACGGCGCCGCCGCCGGCCGGATCGCCGCGACGCTCGATGCGGACGCGCTCGCCGATCCCGGTCTGCGCGGGCACGAGGCGGGCGAACTGGCCTCGCTGGTGGCGGTCCATCCGCAAGTGAGGTCGGCGCTGCTCGCCTTCCAGCGCGACTTCGCCAGACGGCCGGGCGGCGCCCTGCTCGACGGCCGCGATATCGGCACCGCCGTGTGCCCAAACGCCGACGTCAAAATCTACGTCACTGCCAGCCCCGAGGTGCGGGCGCGGCGGCGAACCGACGAGCTCGCCGCGAAAGGGCGCACCGTCGCCTATGCCACCATCCTCGCCGAAATCCGCGCACGCGACGCGCGCGATGGCGGGCGCGCCGTGGCGCCGCTCGCCAAGGCCGGCGACGCCCACGAGATCGACACCAGCGACATGGACGCCGAGGCCGTGTTCCAGGCGGCGCTCGCCGTCATCGAAGGGGCGCGATCAACGACGGCGACCTAGGCCGGGAACTGGCGTTGCAAGGCTTGTCGGGCCGGCGAGACATCGATATATAGGCGCCGTTCCGCGCGGCCGCGGGCATATCGTCAAGCGGGCCGAGGCCGGAGGCGACTGACGGGGGTGCCGCCAGGGCATGGCCAGTCCGTCGTGTCGTCCCGCCCCAACCGGCCTGACCCTGGCCCCGTCCAACGACGGACGAACGGACTTGCCTGACCCCTCAATCCGAAGCGCCGCCGGCGGCATACGCCGGCGCCCTTGCGGGCCGGAACGGAGGACAGGCGGAAGTGAACGCCAACCGCCGGCGGCGCCGCCGGCGCCACAGGAGTGTCGATGACCGTAGAGACCCCGAGCCGGGAAGATTTCGCCGCCCTTCTGGATGAATCGTTCAGGGCGGACCAGTTGATGGAGGGGAGCGTCGTCAAGGGCACCGTCGTCGCCATCGAAAAGGACGTGGCGGTCGTCGACGTCGGGCTGAAGACGGAAGGGCGCCTGCCGCTCAAGGAATTCGCCACCGCGGGCAAGACCCCCGAGATCAACGTCGGCGACGAGGTCGAGGTCTACCTCGAGCGGATCGAAAACGCGCTCGGCGAGGCGGTGCTGTCGCGCGAGAAGGCGCGGCGCGAGGAAAGCTGGGTCAGGCTGGAAGAGTCCTTCAAGAAGGGCGAGAAGGTCACCGGCCAGATCTTCAATCAGGTCAAGGGCGGCTTCACCGTCGATCTCGACGGCGCCGTCGCCTTCCTGCCGCGCAGCCAGGTCGACATCCGCCCGGTGCGCGACGTCACCCCGCTGATGCACACCCCGCAACCGTTCCAGATTCTCAAGATGGACCGCCGGCGCGGCAACATCGTGGTGTCGCGCCGTACCGTGCTGGAGGAGACGCGCGCCGAGCAGCGCTCCGAGCTGGTGCAGAGCCTCGAGGAGGGCCAGATCATCGAGGGGGTGGTCAAGAACATCACCGACTACGGTGCCTTCGTCGACCTCGGCGGCATCGACGGCCTGCTGCACGTCACCGACATCGCCTGGCGCCGCATCAACCACCCCTCCGAGGTGCTGTCGATCGGCCAGACCGTCAAGGTGCAGATCATCCGGGTCAACCACGAGACCCACCGCATCTCGCTCGGCATGAAGCAGCTCGAGGCCGATCCGTGGGAAGGCATCGAGGCCAAGTATCCGGTCGACGCCAAGTTCAAGGGCCGGGTCACCAACATCACCGACTACGGGGCCTTCGTCGAGCTGGAACCGGGCATCGAGGGATTGATCCACGTCTCCGAAATGTCGTGGACCAAGAAGAACGTCCACCCGGGCAAGATCGTCTCGACCAGCCAGGAGGTCGAGGTGATGATCCTGGAGGTCGACCCGGTCAAACGGCGCATATCGCTCGGCCTCAAGCAGACGCTCGCCAATCCGTGGGCGACCTTCGCCGAAACGCACCCGGTCGGCTCGACCATCGAGGGCGAAGTCAAGAACAAGACCGAGTTCGGCCTGTTCGTCGGCCTCGACGGCGACGTCGACGGCATGGTTCACCTGTCCGACCTCGACTGGAACCGGCCCGGCGAACAGGCGATCGAGGACTACAATCGCGGCGACACGGTCACCGCGCAGGTGCTCGACGTCGACGTCGAGAAGGAACGCATCTCGCTCGGCATCAAACAGGTGGCCGGCGATCCCTTCGCCCAGGCCGCGGGCGAGCTGCGCAAAGGCGCGGTGGTCACCTGCGAGGTCATCGACGTCAGGGACAACGGCATCGAGGTCAAAATCGTCGGCAGCGAGCTGACCTCGTTCATCCGCCGTTCCGACTTGTCGCGCGACCGCTCCGAGCAGCGGCCGGAGCGTTTTGCCAAGGGCGAAAAAGTCGACGCCCGCGTCACCAACTTCGACAAGAAGGCACGCAAGATCGCGCTGTCGATCAAGGCGCTCGAAATCGCCGAAGAGGCGGAGGCCGTGGCACAGTACGGCTCGACCGATTCAGGCGCCTCGCTCGGCGACATCCTGAGCGCGGCGTTGAAGGCGCGCGAGGACGACGACAAGCAGGACGACGGCGCCGGCGACTGACGCCGACGACGGTGACATGCGGGCCGCGCCGGCCGCCGGCGCGCTCTTGCCCGGTGGACGCGAAGGGGCTAACCCGTCGCCGGTGGGGATACGAGAGGCCAGATCATGTCGATGACCGCTGACCACATCGCCGACCGGCGACGCCTACGGCGCAAGCTGTCGTTCTGGCGGGTGGCAGCGTTCGTGGTGCTGGTCGTCGCCATTGCCGCCGGCGCCGTGGCGATCGCCGGGCGCGACAATTTCCCGCTGGTCAGCGGCCCGCAGATCGCGCGGGTGAGCATCACCGGTTTCATCACCGACGACCGCAAGCAGGCCGAACTGCTCGCCACCCTCGCCAAGACCAGCGCCGTCAAGGGGGTCATAGTGGCGATCAATTCGACCGGCGGGGCGACCGCCGGCGGGGAGGCGCTGTACGAGGGGCTGCGCAAGCTCGCCGAGGCCAAGCCGACGGTCGCGACAGTCGCAACGGTGGGCGCCTCGGCGGCCTACATGGCGGCGATCGCCACAGACCACATCGTTGCCCGGCGCACCTCGATCACCGGATCGATCGGCGTGCTGTTCGAAATGCCCGAGGTCAGTGGTCTGCTCGACAAGGTCGGGGTCAACGTCGAGGAGATCAAGAGCGGGCCGCTCAAGGCGGAACCGTCGCCGTTCAAACCGGCGAGCGATGAGGCCAGGGCGGTGATGACGGGCGTCATCAACGATGCGTTCAACTGGTTCGTCGACATCGTGGCCGAACGGCGCGGCCTGGCGCATGGCGACGCGCTGACGCTGGCCGACGGGCGCATCTTCACCGGCCGACAGGCGCTCGCCGCCAAGTTGGTCGACGAGATCGGCGGCGAACAGGCGGCGGTCAAATGGCTGGGCAGCAAGGGCGTCGACGAGCACCTGCCGATCAGGGACTGGCGGCCGAGCGAAGGCAAGGGAGTGTGGTCGCTGGCGGATGCCGCCAGCGTGTGGATCGCACGCACCCTCGGCCTGTCGCCCGGGATGCTGCCCGGCGGTCTCGAGCGAATTCTGCCGGAAGGTCTGAAACTTGACGGTCTTCTGTCGGTTTGGCAGGCTTCAAGCGGCGGCAGCCAGTGATGGGCGGCAGGGGTGGCGCGATGATCAAATCGGAACTGGTTCAGCGCATCTCCGAACAGAATCCTCACCTCTACCAGCGCGACGTCGAGCACATCGTCAACGCGATTCTCGGCGAGATCACCGCAGCGCTGGCACGCGGCGACCGTGTCGAGCTGCGCGGCTTCGGCGCCTTCTCGGTCAAGAACCGGCCGGCGCGGGTCGGTCGCAATCCGCGCACCGGCAGCAAGGTGGCGGTGACGGAGAAATACGTGCCGTTCTTCAAGACCGGCAAGGAAATGCGCGAGCGCCTCAATTCGTGACAACACCGTCCGCGCTGCCAGGCTGATATGCGACGCTTGCTGACCTACATCGTGCTGGTGCCCCTCGCGGTCGTGGTGATCGCGTTGTCGGTGGCCAATCGCGCGGCGGTGTCGCTGTCGCTCGATCCGTTCGGCGTGACCTCGCCGCCGTGGGCGGTGCGGGCGCCGCTGTTCGTGTTCCTGTTCGCCGCGCTGGCGCTCGGCGTGCTGGTCGGCGGCGCAGCGACGTGGCTGCGCCAGGGCAAGTGGCGGCAGGCGGCGCGGAGCGAACGGGCAAGCGCCCAGCGGCTCAGGCGCGAGGTCGAGCAGCTGCGCCAACAGGCGGCCGCGGTGACCGCCGTCACCGGGCCGCCGGCGGACCGCGACGCGGCGTGAACGCGAGGTTCTGGCCCATTTCGTAACCGACTGAAATAACTGATGAAAACGACATGGGCGCGGCAGCCGGAACGGCGGCGACAGCGGCGTCGGCCCATTGGACTCCGCCGCCGTTTCATGCCACATCCGTCGTCATGAGCCCGATCGTCAAGATTTGCGGCCTGTCGAGCGAGGACACGCTGGACGCCGCACTGTCCGCCGGCGCCGACATGGTGGGATTCGTCCTGTTCAAACGGAGCCCGCGCTACGTGAGGGTCGCGCGCGCGGCCGAACTCGCCGGACGGGCGCGCGGGCGCGCCGAGGTCGTTGCGCTGACGGTCGACATGGACGACCGCGACATCGCCGAAATAGTCGAGACCATGAAGCCCGACTGGCTGCAGCTCCACGGCAGCGAGAGCGCCGAGCGGACGGGCGCGGTCAAGGGGGCGTTCGCGGTGAGGGTGATGAAGGCGCTGCCGGTGGCAACGCCGGGCGACCTCGACCGGGTTCCCCGCTACGCGGCGGTGGCCGACCGGCTGATCCTCGACGCCAGGCCGCCGACGGGCGCCGACCGGCCGGGCGGGCACGGCACCGCCTTCGATTGGACGCTGGTTGCCGGCCTCAAGGCGAGCGTGCCGTGGCTGTTGTCGGGCGGGCTGACGCCGGCCAACGTCGCCGATGCGCTCAAGCGCACCGGTGCCGCCGGCGTCGACGTGTCGTCGGGTGTGGAAACGGCGCCGGGAAAGAAGGACCCGGACCTGATCGGCGCCTTCGTGGCGGCGGCACAAAAGGCGCTCACGCCGCGACCGACCGAGACGGCGGCGTCATGACGGTGCAGCCCAACACCTTCCGGGCGGGGCCGGACGAGCGGGGCTTTTTCGGCATCTACGGCGGTCGTTTCGTTGCCGAAACGCTGATGCCCCTCATCCTCGAGCTGGAAAAGGCTTACGAGGCGGCCAAGAACGACCCCGCCTTTCACGCCCAGCTCGCCGATCTTAACAATCACTACGGTGGCCGTCCGAGCCCGCTCTACTTTGCCGAACGACTGAGCGAGCATCTCGGCGGTGCCAAGATCTACCTGAAGCGCGACGAGCTCAACCACACCGGCAGCCACAAGATCAACAACTGCCTCGGCCAGATCCTGCTCGCCCGGCGCATGGGCAAGGGCCGGATTATCGCCGAGACCGGCGCCGGCCAGCACGGCGTGGCGGCGGCGACGGTGGCGGCGCGCTTCGGGCTGCCGTGCGTGGTCTACATGGGCGTCACCGACATCGAGCGACAGAAACCAAACGTCTTTCGCATGAAGCTGCTCGGCGCCGAGCTGAGGCCGGTGACCGCCGGCAACG
>CAZSWL010000074.1:0-9299 GCA_964610725.1 uncultured Bauldia sp. | reverse complement strand
TAATGAACGTGCCCATGGTGCGCCCGCGATTGAGCACCGTGAATATGTCGCCGACCGCGTAGGCGTGGCGCACATTGTGGGTGATGAGGATGACGCCAAGCCCCTTCGCCCGTACCTGCCGCACGAATTTCAGCACCATCGAGGTCTGTGCCACACCGAGCGCCGAGGTCGGCTCGTCGAGGATGAGCACCTTGGCGCCGAAATAGACCGCGCGCGCGATCGCCACGCACTGACGCTCGCCGCCGGAAAGGGTGCCGACCGCCTGCTGCGGATCGCGCACGTCGATGCCGATCTTGCGCATCTCGTCGCGCGCGATCGAATCCGCGAAGTCCATGTTCATGAACCAGAACGGCCCGAACCGCTGCACCGGCTCGCGCCCCATGAAGAAGTTGCGGGTGATCGACAGCAGCGGGATCATGGCCAGGTCCTGGAAGACCGTGGCGATGCCGGCGTCGAGCGCGTCGCGCGGGCTGGCGAAGGTGACTGGATTGCCGTCGACGACGAAGTCGCCGCTGGTCGGGCGGTAGACCCCGGACAGCGTCTTGATCAGCGTCGACTTGCCGGCGCCGTTGTCGCCGAGCAGGCAATGCACCTCGCCGGCCCTGACCGTCATCGACACGCCGGCCAGCGCCACCACCGGGCCAAAATGCTTGACGAGGTCGTGGACCTCGATCAGCGCGCGGCCGGACTCCTCGCGCGGGCGCGGCTTCGCGGCCGCTACGGTTTCGGCTGTCGTCATCGTCACCGCTCTCCCGTCACACGTCTGCGAATGGTGCTGTTGAACAGCACCGCGATGAGCAGCATGGCGCCGAGAAAGACCTGAAACCAATCGCTCGGCGCCCCGGTGAACAGAATGCCCATCTGGACCACGCCGAAGATCAGTGCGCCGAGGCAGGCGCCGATCACCGAGCCGTAGCCGCCGGTCAGCAGGCAGCCGCCAATGACCGCGGCGATGATCGCTTCGAACTCCTTCAACAGGCCGCGGTCGGAGGCGGCCGAGCCGAACTCGAACACCTGACAGGCGGAAAACACGGTGGCGCAGAAGGCGGTGACCATGAACAGCGAGATCTTGACGGCGCTGACCGGCACACCGACGTTGCGCGCCGCGTTGGCGTCGCCGCCGGAAGCGAAGATCCAGTTACCGATGCGGGTCTTGGTCAGCACGATGTGGCCGATCACCGCGATCACCAGCGCCCACAACAGCAGCATCGGGATACCGGGGACCGCCGGTTGGCTGTTGGGCAGCTTGTTGATGATGCCGTTGTCCGCCAGCCACTGGAAGAAACCGGGAAACAGTTTCGCCGCGAACAGTTGTGCGACGAAGCTACCGCTCGAATACTGCTTGAGGCCGCTGACGATGGTGCGGTTGGTGAACAGAATCGACAGTGCGATGGTCAGTCCGCGCAGCATGTAGAGCGAGGCCAGCGTGACGATGAACGAGGGCAGGCGGGTGCGCACGATGATGAAACCGTTGAGCGCGCCAATCGCCATCGCCAGCACGAAGGCGAGGACGACGCTGAGGCCGATGGGCAGGCCGAAGTAGATCGTCGGAATGGCGATCACCATGCCGGTGAAGCCGATCATCGAGCCTACCGAGAGATCGAACTCGCCACCGATCATGAGCAGGGCGGCGCCGGTGCCGATGATCATCAACTGGGCCGTCACCGTCAGCCAGTTGAGCACGCCGTCGGAAGCGAACATGCCGGTGTTGCCGGCAGTGATGGCAAAGAAGATGAAGACCAGAACGGCGCCGGCAAATGCGCCGAGGTCGGGGCGGGAGAGCATCCGGCGCCAGCGGGACTGGCGGGTCAGCCGTTCATCGACGACATCGAGAACCGGCGTCGCGGCCGCCGGCGCATGGGATTGTTCAGCCATGTCGTGCCTCGCGCGATGGAGCGACGGGCGCGAAGGACGCGCCCGCGCCTCGCAGGAGCCCGGCGAGCGCGAGGCTCGCCGGGTGCCGGGTCTAGCGGTATTCGCCGGCGAGCTTCTCGACCAGGGCGATGTTGTCCTTGGTGACGAAGCCGGGGCCGGTGTTGATGTTGTTGGCCGGGATGACGCCGTAGCGCACGTACTGGGTCAACAACACGATCGGCAGGTAGCCCTGCAGGTAGGGCTGCTGGTCGATCGCCGCGTCCATGATGCCGTCCTTGATCGCCTGCGAAATGTCGCTGTCGAGGTCGAAGGAGATGACGCTCTTGAACTTCGACGCCGAGCCGGTGTCGCGCAGATACTTGATCACCGGATCGGCCGAGTTCGGTCCCAGCGTCAGGATGCCGTTGGTGTCGGGATGGCTGGCGAGGAACGCCTTGACCTTGTTGTAGACCTCGGTCGGATCGATGCCCGAATCGAGCATCTGGCCGCCGAGCGGGACGCCGAGGCCGTCGGCATAACCCTGGCAGCGCTCGACCGAGGCGGCGTTAGTGATGTAGTGGTTGACGCACAGGAACTTGGTGACGCCGGCTGCCTTGGCGCGCTCGCCGGCGCCCTTGCCGGCGTCGTATTCCGGCTGGCCGATGTGCATCAGCGCGCCGAGCTTCTTCGACTGCTCGGCAGTGCCGGAGTTGACGGTGATCACCGGAATGCCCTTGGCGACCGCGCCCTGAACGGCCGACTGCAGCACGTCAAAATCGGCGATGGTCGTCACCAGCCCGTCCGGGTTGGAGGCGGTCGCCTGCTGGATAATGCGGGCCATGTCGGCGATGTCGCCGGTCGGCGGGTTGCGATACTCCACCGTCACGCCCATGTCGTGCTCGGCGTTCTTGAGCGCGTTCTTGATCACGTTCCACCACGAATCCGAATCAGGCGCGTGGCTGACGAACACGAAGCGCTCGGCCGCGAACGAGGTGGTGGTGGTGACCGTGGCCGCCGCTAAAATGGAGGCGGCGATCAAGACATTGCGCAATACAGTCGATTTCATTCCGTGGATCCTCCCTTTTCCGCCGTCCCGGTGCAGCGGCCCCCTCAGCCGCCCGCACGGCGGGCGACCAGTGGGCGTTGCGTTCTATCTAGTCGCACCGTGACGGAACCTTCATTTCGAAACAACATGCGGATGGAATATCAGTTCCATTCCGGCGCCAGAGTGTCAAGTGAAATTGGCATGGATCATTCTTGGTGCGCGACCATAGCACGATCTTACGAAGACCATCAATGTGGACGGAACGATCGATCCTTACTATCATCATCTGGAATTATCGTTCCATGCGCACGGGCGCGTCGGTGGCCGGCGTGCGCGGGAGACAAACCGATGAAGACCCTGTCCCCTCCACGCGATTTCGATTCGCTCAAGGCGGCGCTGCTCGCCAGTCGTGAGGCGCTGCCGCCGCGGCTGATCCAGGTGGCGGCGTTCGCCCTTGATCATCCGAGCGAGGTGGCGCTGGGAACGGTGGCGAGCGTCGCCGCCCAGGCGGCGGTGCAGCCCTCGACGCTGATCCGCTTCGCCAAGCGGTTCGGCTACGACGGCTTCTCCGACATGCAGGGGGTGTTTCGCAGCGAGCTGAAATCGACCTGGCCGGAGTATCGCGAACGTCTGGCGCGGCTGAGGAGCGAGAAGGCGACGGGCGAGGCCCATCTGCTGTCGGGGTTCGTCGACAGCGCGATGGAGTCGCTGCAGGGCGTCATGCATCGCGTGTCCGACGAGGATATCGGCCGCGGGGCGGCGATCCTTGCCGCGGCCGAGGCGGTCTATCTGCTCGGCATGCGGCGGGCGTTCCCGGTCGCCTCGTACCTTGCCTACGCCCTCGGCAAGCTCGGCCTGCGGCCGGTGCTGATCGATCACGTGGCGGCGCTGGCGCCGGAGCAACTGGCCGGCGCCACCCGTCGCGACGCGCTGGTGGCGATCAGCTTCACGCCGTACACGCCGATGACCATCGATCTCGCCGATCGGGCGGCGGTGCGCGGCGTGCCGGTGATCGCGATGACCGACAGCTCGTTCTCGCCGTTGTCGCCGAAGGCGGCGGTGAAGTTCGAGATCGCCGAGGCGGACTACTCCGGCTTCCGCTCGCTCGCCGCCACGTTCTGCGTCGCCATGGCGCTGGCGGTGGCGACCGGCGCCGGGCGGACCGCGTCGTAGAACAATCATTCCATGTTGGTCGCGGATAGAGTGAAATTGCTGGTTGCGACGATCGCCAGGCGCGTGCCGCCGCCGCTCGCCGCATTATCGGGGAGGTGAGGGAGATGACAGTTGGCTTTGCTCTGCTCGGCGCCGGGCGCATCGGCAAGGTCCACGCCGGCGCCGTCGACAGCAATCGCGGCGCACGCCTGGTGGCGGTGGCCGACGTGGTCGCCAACGCGGCGCGCGAGATCGCGCGGAGCTACGGCGCCGAGGTCAGGACCGTCGACCAGATCGCGACGGCAAGGGACATCGACGCGGTCATCATCTGCACGCCGACCGATACCCACGCCGCCCTCATCGAGCGCTTCGCCCGGGTGGGCAAGGCGGTGTTCTGCGAGAAGCCGATCGACCTCGACGTCGCCCGGGTGAGGGCGTGCCTCAAGGTGGTCGAGGAGGCCGGCGCCACGCTGATGGTCGGTTTCAACCGTCGCTTCGATCGGCATTTCCAGGCGGTCAGGCAGGCGATCAGCGACGGTGCCGTCGGCAAGGTGGAGATGGTGCAGATCACCTCGCGCGACCCGGGGCCGCCGTCCTACGACTACATCAAGCGTTCGGGCGGCATCTTTCGCGACATGACCATCCACGACTTCGACATGGCGCGCTTCCTGCTCGGTGCCGAGCCGGTCGCGGTCACCGCCCACGGCTCCGTCCTGGTCGACAAGGAGATCGGCCGGCTCGGCGATTTCGACAGCGCCAGCCTCGTGCTGACCACGCGCAGCGGCCAGCAGTGCATCATCTCCAACTCGCGGCGGGCGACCTACGGCTACGATCAGCGCATCGAGGTGCTCGGCGCCAAGGGCATGGTGGCGGCCGAGAACCAGCGGCCGGTGTCGATCGAGATCGCCAACGCCAAGGGCTTCACCCGGCCGCCGCTGCACGACTTCTTCATGACCCGCTACACAGAGGCCTACGCCGCCGAGATCGGCGCGTTCGTCGCGGCCGTCAACGACCGCGCCAAGCCGAAGCCGGATGGCGGCGACGGCCTCGCCGCGCTGGTGCTGGCCGAGGCGGCGACACGGTCGGCGAAGGAGAAGCGGATGGTTACCGTCGCCGAAATCGGCCGCGCCTAGGGAGCCGTCAGGATCCAGGCGTGCTCGGGGGCATTGTGGAAGCGCCAGATGCGCACCGGCCCCGCCATGACGTTGAGGTAATAAAGATCGTAGCCGTGGCAGGCGGCGCAGGGATGATAGCCCCTGGGCACCAGCGTCACGTCGCCGTCCTCGACGGTGACGGTCTCGTCGAGGGAGCGGTCGTCGGTGTAGATGCGCTGGAAGGCGAACCCCTGCGGCGGGTTGAGGCGGTGGTAGTAGACCTCCTCGAGGCGGCTCTCGTCGGGCAGGTTGTCGGTGTCGTGCTTGTGGGGCGGGTATGACGAGGTGTGGCCGCCGGGGGTGATCACCTCGACGACGAGCAGCGAATCGGCCGGATCGCCCTCGGCGAGGATGTTGGTGACGTAACGGGTGTTGGTGCCGCGTCCGCGCGTCTCCTGGCCGACGGCGTCGGGGCCGATGACGCGGGCCGGGTGCGAATTGGCGGTACCCGGGGCCGAGCAGACGGCGATCTCGGCGGGCGTGGTGGCGGTCAACGACCAGTCGCTGCCGGCCGGCGCGTACAGCGAGTAAGGCTTGCCGTCGAAGGGCGACATGCGCTGGCCGAGCTCGCCGAAATCGCGGCCGCCCGCCGTCACCGTCGCCTTGCCGGAAATGAACACCAGGCAGATCTCGCGCTCGCCGGTCGCGGCGGCGATGGTGTCGCCGGCGTCGAGGCGGTGAAGGTCGAAGCCGACGTATGTCCAGCCGGCACTCGCGGGGGTGACGTGATGGACGCGGCCGCTGGCTGCGGTCGGCTTGGCAAGCAGGTTGGGCACTGGTCTTTCTCCTGTGGCTGCGCTCAGGCGATGACCTGCTGCTTCACGGCTCTCTCATATACCGCCGGCCTCGGTCAGTCGAATGGCGGCGGACGTTGTCGTTCCTCGCTGGCGGCCGCCGTCAGGCGACGTCGGGCTGCCGCTGTTTCTCCCACGCCCGGGTCAGCGCGGCAAAGCGCGCCGCCATGCGCTCGACGGCGCCGTCGTCATCGAGTTCGCCGGCGAACCAGGCGCGCGCCGCATCGCCGAAGATGGTGCGGCCGACGGCAAATCCCTTGACCGAGTTCGCCGAACGGGTCGCCGCGAACGCCGCCTCCAGCGCCTCGGCCGGTGCGTCGAGGCCGAGCAGGACGACGCCGCGACACCACGGGTCGTTGGCGGCGATGGTGCGGTCGATGGCGCGCCACGCCGCCGGCGAGGTCTGCGGCTCCAGCTTCCACCAGTCGGGCTTGATGCCGCTGGCGTAGAGCTCGGCGAGGGCGCGGGCAACGGTGGTGTCGTCGAGCGGGCCGTGCTTGCCGGCGATGATCTCGATCAGCAGCTCGCGCCCGATCTTGCGGGCCGCCTGGCAGAGGGCCAGCAGCTTCTCGGTCTGGGCGCGCTTGAGCGCGTCGTCGTCGTCCGGGTGGAAGAAGCACAGACACTTGATGCAATGGTCGATCGGCCATTCGACCAGGCGGGCGCCGATGTCCTGCGAGTCCTCGAAGCGCAGCGGACGCGAGCCGGGCTCCTCGACCGGCCGGCCGATCCACAGGTGATGGGCGCTGGCGGCGAAAAGCGCGTCCTGGCCGTGCTTGCCGTCGACCAGCACGCCGAAGCCGGGGCGGCCGTCGGCCACCCGCGCCGCCGCCGTCACCGCCAGCTTCTTGAACGCCCCGATGCGGCTCGGGTCGTTGCCGCTGGCGGCGGCGATCTCCTCGAACAGCGGGCGATGGTCGATGGCCAGCGCCATCAGCACCGGGTAGTCGCCGCGCCGCGTCGTCGCCCAATGCAGGTGATTGAGCGTCGCGTCGCGGCGCAGCGCGTGATGGCGGCTGCCGTGGGCGACGAAGAACTGCAGCTCCTCGAAGGTGGGGATTTCCGGCGAGCACAACAGACGCGACACCACCAGGGCGCCGCTGGCATTGGCCCAGGTCGCGCAGGTGGCGAGCGGCTCGTCCTTGAGCCAGCCGCGCAGGAACCCGGCCATGAAGCCGTCGCCGGCGCCGAGCACGTTGTAGACCTCGATGGGGAAGCCCTTGCCGACGATGCCGCGGTCGAGATCGTCGGGGATCGGACCGGGGAAGACGATGCACCCCATCGGGCCGCGCTTGAGCACGATGGTGGCCGCCGACACCGCCCTGATCGTCCTCAGCGCCGCCGACAGCTCGGTCTCGCCGGAGCCGATGAGAACCTCCTCCTCGGTGCCGACGATGAGATCACATTCGGCGAGCACCGGGCGCAGGTGCGCCGACACCTCTGCCGATTCGATGTAACGGGCGTCGCCGGCGGCGTGGCCGGCAAGGCCCCACAGGTTGGGGCGATAGTCGATGTCGAAGATGATCCTGGCGCCGTTGGCCTTGGCGAGGCGCATCGCCTTCTTCTGGGCCGCCGCGGTGTTGGGTTTGGAGAAGTGGGTGCCGGTGACCAGCACCGCTCGCGCCGAGGCGATGAAGTCGGGATCGATGTCGTCCTCGTCAAGCGCCATGTCGGCGCAGTTGTCGCGATAGAAGATGAGCGGAAACGACTTGTCGTCCTCGACCGAAAGCAGCACCAGCGCGGTCAGCCGCTCAGGGTCGGTGACGATGCCCTCGATGGCGACTCCCTCGCGCGCCATCTGCTCGCGGATGAAGCCGCCCATCTGCTCGTCGCCGACGCGGGTGATGACCGCCGGCTTCAGTCCCAGGCGAGCGCAGCCGATGGCGATGTTGGAAGGACAGCCGCCGACCGACTTGGCGAAACTGGCGACGTCCTCCAGACGCGTGCCGATCTGCTGGCCGTAGAGATCGACGGAGGAGCGGCCGATGGTGATGACATCGAGCATGGGCCGCGGACCGGGCTTGTCTTCCATCACAATAGGGCCTCTCCCGACGCGTCGGTCAACGCAAGGGCTTCAGGTGTACGCACGACAGCCTGCGAGAAGGATCGCCGTGACGAAACACCAGGATCGCAATCTCGTCAAGTTGGAACGCTTGTTCCGTCAGAAACGACGCCGCCTGTTGTAACTCGACACCATGTGCTGGCGGCCTGTCGGCGGTCGCGGCACGTTCCGGAACGATCATTCTATGTCGCGCGGGAACGAAACGCGCCGGGCGGGGAGGGGGGGTCGGCGGTGCGGCGGCGCCCGAGGTCGGCGTCGGCCGGGCTCAGCCGGTCAACCTGAGGGTCGCACGCGCGAACAACGCTTCGGCCGCCACCGGGCGGGTGATGATCTTCTGGCTCAGGGCGTGGGCGAGAAAGGTGTCGATGACCCGCCGGTTCGATGCGAGGCCGTAGGGCAACGGGTCGCCGGTGATCGCCATCACCTGCCGGTGGGTCTCGCCCGTGCTCGCGGGCGCAGACGTGGGTGGCCAGCGCCATCTCGCAGATGTCGAACGCGAGGCCGCGCACCATGCGGCGAAACGCCTGCGGCAGCACCGGCACCGCGATGAAATCGAAGGCGAGGGAGCGCCGAGCGACCTCGCCGTTCTTGAGGGCGGCGGCACTGCCTTGCGTGCCGATGACGGTTTTGAGCTTCGCTTGTGCCATGGGGGGACGCCGGCCGTTTGCTTCTTGCCGGCAAGGGCGGCGCTGCTATCAATGGCAGGCGCCGGGCGCGACGGCAAACGAAAGGGGAGGACGTCATGACAGTGGTGGTTCGCAACATCGACCGGGCCGAGACGGCGGTCGTCGACGGGCTCGCCGCTTTCGGCGTCGCCACCATCCACGAGGCACAGGGGCGCAGCGGCTTGCTCGCCCCGCGGCTCAGGCCGATCTTCGGCGGCGTGCGCGTCGCCGGGACGGCGGTGACGGTCAGCGTTCCTCCCGGCGACAACTGGATGATGCACGTGGCGGTCGAGGAATGCCGCGCCGGCGACATCGTGGTGGCGGCGCCGACGTCGGCGAGCGAAGCGGGCTATTTCGGCGAGCTGCTGGGCACCGCGCTGATGGCGCGCGGGGTGCGCGGGCTGGTCGTCGATGCCGGCTGCCGCGACGTGGGCGAACTGACCGCGATGGGATTTCCGGTGTGGTCGCGGTGCATCTCGGCCGAGGGGACGGTCAAGGAGACGCTCGGCGACGTCAACGTGCCGATCGTGTGCGCCGGGCGGCTGGTGCGGCCGGGTGACGTGGTCGTCGCCG
>CAZSWL010000073.1:0-3787 GCA_964610725.1 uncultured Bauldia sp. | reverse complement strand
TTGATGATGCCGCCGATGTAGTGGAGGCATTCCTGCGAGAGGTCCGAGTAGAGCTTACCGGCGAACACCGGTTTGCCGCCCTTCCAGATCGACTGGTGGACGTGCATGCCCGAGCCGTTGTCGCCGAAGACCGGCTTGGGCATGAAGGTGGCGGTCTTGCCGTAGGCGTTGGCGACCATCTGGATGCAGTACTTGTAGACCTGCAGGCGGTCGGCCATCAGAGTCATCTTGTCGAAGCGCATGCCGAGCTCATGCTGGGCGGCGCCGACCTCGTGGTGATGCTTCTCGGTTTGGACCCCCATCGCCGCCATCGACGACAGCATCTCGGAGCGCATGTCCTGCATGGTGTCCTGGGGCGGCACCGGGAAATAGCCGCCCTTGGTGCGCATGCGGTGACCGAGGTTGCCCATCTCGTAGTCGGTGTCGGAATTGACGGGCAGCTCGATGTCGTCGATGCGGAACCCGGTGTTGTAGGGCTCGGCGGCGAACCTGACGTCGTCGAACACGAAGAACTCCGCCTCGGGGCCGAAGAACGCCTCGTCGCCGACCTTGGTCTGCTTGAGGTAGGCCTCGGCCTTCCTGGCGACCGAGCGCGGGTCGCGTCCGTAAGGTTCGTCGGTCAGCGGCTCGAGCACATCGCAAACGATCGACAATGTGGTCTGGGCGAAGAACGGGTCGATCGCCGCGGTCACCGGGTCGGGCATGAGCTTCATGTCGGATTCATTGATCACTTTCCAGCCGGCGATCGACGAGCCGTCGAACATGACGCCCTCGACGAAGGTGTCGGCGTCGATCAGGCCGGCGTCAAAGGTGACGTGCTGCCACTTGCCGCGCGGGTCGGTGAAACGCATGTCGACGAATTTGACCTCTTTGGCCTTCATCATGGAGAGGACGTCTTTGGCGGTCGTCATATGACTTTTCCTTTTCTCTCAATCCCCGGAGGTGTGTGCCTTGCGCGGCAACCGCCGGGCGACGATGCACGGCGGGAAGGGGCAGTTGCTATCGCAGTTGTCGCCCGTGCCGTCAGATCGCGTCCATGCCGCTCTCGCCGGTGCGGATGCGGACAGCTTCTTCAACATTGGAAATGAAGATCTTGCCGTCGCCAATGCGTCCGGTTTGCGCCGCGGCGCGGATGGCGTCGACGGCGCGATCGACCATGTCATCGCCCAAGACAATTTCGAGCTTCACTTTGGGCAGGAAATCGACAACGTATTCGGCACCGCGGTAGAGTTCGGTGTGACCTTTCTGGCGGCCAAATCCCTTGGCCTCCGTTACGGTAATCCCCTGCAGCCCGACTTCCTGGAGGGCTTCCTTCACCTCGTCCAGCTTGAATGGCTTGATGATCGCTTCGATCTTCTTCATTGCCTCCGCTTCCCCAATCAAGTGGGTAATCGCACGGTTTTCCCGGTCGGATGCCGTTCTGCAGGCTCCATGCCAGTCAAGGCGATGACCTGGCGGAACAGGAAATCGGCGCACGGCGCCCGTTTCAGTGGCCCCGATGCTTGGCCGGCCGCCAACTGTCGATGAAGGATTGAGCAAATGACCAAAAAAAAATCAATCGGCACCGAATGGGCAGAACGCTTTGCCAATCTGCTCGACGAGCCGCAGGCGGGGGGGGGCGAGACGCAAGACGCCACGACGCGGTCGATTGTCGGTCCGATCGAGGTGCTGACGCCAGGCGAAATGGGCCGGGCTGACGAGTTGACCATCGCTGGCGGCGTACCCGGCATCCGGCTGATGGAAGCCGCTGGGGCGGCAGTCGCCGCCGCCGTGCGCCGACGGCTCGATGGTCCGGGGCGGGTCACCGTGCTGATCGGGCCGGGCAACAACGGTGGTGACGGCCTCGTCGCTGCGCGCCTGCTCGCCGAGGCCGGCTGCCAGGTGACCGCCGCCCTCCTGTCGCCGCTCGACAAGCTGTCCGGTGACGCGGCGCTGGCGGCAACGTCCTGGCACGGGGCCAGTGTCCCGATGTCGCAGGGGGTCGCCGACGAGGCCCATCTCGTGATCGACGCGCTGTTCGGCGCCGGGCTCGACCGGCCGATCGTCGGGGTTGCAGCCGCCGTCATCGACCGCATCAACGCGTTGGGAATTCCGGTGGTCGCGGTCGACTTGCCGAGCGGGATCAGTGGACGCGACGGCCGGCTTCTCGGTACGGCGATCCAGGCGGTCGAATCGGTCACTTTCTTCCGTTTGAAGCCCGGTCACCTGCTTCACCCCGGGCGCCTTCACGCCGGGCGACTGACCATCGCCGACATCGGCATCGACCCGACCTGTCTCGCCATCATCGCGCCGCAACTGTTCCACGACCTGCCCGGTCTGTGGACATTGCCGCCGCTCAAGGCCGACGGCCACAAATACAGTCGCGGTCATGCCGTCGTCGTTTCCGGTCCCGCCACACGCACCGGAGCGGCACGACTTGCGGCGCGCGGCGCGCTTCGCGTCGGTGCCGGCCTCGTCACCGTCGCCTCGCCACCCGACGCGCTGACGGCCAATGCCGCTCATCTGACCGCAATCATGCTCGCCGCGATGGAGGGGGCGAGCGGACTTGCCGAGATCCTGGCCGATCCGCGCCGCAATGCGGTCGTGCTCGGACCGGCGCTGGGCGTGGGGGCGGCCACCATCGCTCTGGTCGAGGCGGCGCTAGCTTCGCCTGCGGCGGTGGTGCTCGATGCCGACGCGCTGACCTCGTTCGCAGGCGCTACGGACCGGCTGGCGGCGCTGGTCCGCCCCGGCAAACAAACCGTCTGCACGCCGCATGAGGGGGAGTTTGCCCGCCTCCTGCCGCAACTGGCCGAGCGCGGCAGCAAGATTGACCGGGCGCGCGAGGCGGCGGCGATGACCGGCGCCGTGTTCGTCCTCAAGGGGCCCGACACGGTGATTGCCGCCCCCGACGGGCGTGCGGCCATCGCCGACAACGGCCCCCCAACGCTCGCCACCGCAGGCAGCGGCGACGTACTTGCCGGCATGGTCGCAGGGCTGCTGGCGCAGGGCATGCCGCCATTTGAGGCGGCGGCAGCGGCGGTGTGGCTGCACGGGGCTGCCGCCCGGACGTGCGGACGGGGGCTGATCGCCGAGGACCTGCCCGAAGCCCTGCCGGCGGTGTTTACCGAACTCGCCAGTTAGGCGGCACGCCGACCTAGCTCGGCCACGATCTTGCCACCTCCAAGCCAGGATCCGCTTGGTCGTCCCGATTTGGGACGAGGCGGGTTGTCGGGAGTGCTGGCAAGATGCGTCGCGTGTTCCTTTTGCCCCTGGTTGGCCTTGGCGCCATCCTTCTCGCTACCACACATTCCGGAGAAAGCATGGTGCCTGCCACGCTGTGGGGTGTGCCGACTCCGATGATCCTGTTCGTCGGGCTCGCCGCCTTCGTTCTGTCGATGTTGCGCACCACCTAGGTGAGGGTGGCCGGTGCCGCCATTTTCCCTTTTATGGCGGCAGGCACGATGGTATAGAGGCGCCGCTTGGCTGGCGCGCCGGGCCGCGCCGTCCGAAGCCGGGCAAAAACCCATGCCGGCGAAGGGAAGACCCAGTTTTGCGGAACCATGCGCGAAGCGGGCGTGGCGGAACTGGTAGACGCGCGGGATTTAGGTTCCCGTGACGAAAGTCGTGGGGGTTCAAATCCCTCCGCCCGCACCATCCGCTCATGTTCGCCCGCGCGAGGGATGGTGGTACGGCGGGTGATGTCATCTCCCAATCCGAGGGTAGGGCGGGCAAGGTTCGTGGCCGGTAATCACGTGTCGACGAGCGCAACGGAAGCGGCCGAATGCAGGTAACCGAAACCAGCAGC
>CAZSWL010000072.1:0-15262 GCA_964610725.1 uncultured Bauldia sp. | reverse complement strand
CTCCGACCCCGGCGGCATGACCACCCGCGCCGAGAAGGTGGCCGACGGCTACCGCCTCTCCGGCGCCAAGACCTGGATCACCAATTCTCCGATCGCCGACGTGATGGTGGTGTGGGCGAAGTCGGCGGCCCATGACAATGCCATCCGCGGCTTCCTGCTCGAGCGCGGCATGGCGGGCCTCTCCACGCCGAAGATCGCGGGCAAGGTCAGCCTGCGCGCGTCGCTCACCGGCGAGATCGTCATGGACGGCGTGGTGGTGCCGGAAGAGAACCTGCTCCCCGACGCCTCCGGCCTCGGCGGGCCGTTCGGCTGCCTCAACCGGGCACGCTACGGCATCGCCTGGGGGGTGATGGGGGCGGCCGAGGATTGCTGGCAGCGGACGCGGAGCTATGTGCTCGACCGCAAGCAGTTCGGCCGGCCGCTCGCCGCCAACCAGCTCATCCAGAAGAAGCTCGCCGACATGCAGACCGAGATCACGCTCGGCCTGCAAGCGGCGCTGCGGGTCGGCCGCCTGCTTGACGCGGGCACCGCCGCGCCCGAGACGATCAGCCTGATCAAGCGCAACAACGCCGGCAAGGCGCTCGACATCGCGCGCGCGGCGCGCGACATGCACGGCGGCAACGGCATCGCCGAGGAGTTCCACGTCATCCGCCACATGATCAACCTCGAAACGGTCAACACGTACGAGGGTACCCACGACATCCACGCACTGATCCTCGGCCGGGCGCAGACGGGCATCCAGGCGTTCTCATGAGTTCCGACGATCGGCCGCCGCTTGCCGGGCTGAAGGTGCTGGAGCTCGCGCGCGTGCTCGCCGGTCCCTGGGCCGGGCAGGTGCTCGCCGATCTCGGCGCCGAGGTGATCAAGGTCGAAAGCTTGGCCGGCGACGAAACGCGTGCTTGGGGGCCGCCGTGGATCGACAACGGCGACGGCTCGCGCGACGCGGCCTATTTCCATTGCTGCAACCGCGGCAAACGGTCGATCGCGATCGACTTTGCCACGGCGGACGGTCGCGCGGTCGTGGCCAAACTGGCGACGCGAGCCGACGTTCTCATCGAAAACTTCAAGGTCGGCGGCCTCGCCAAATTCGGGCTCGACTATGCCAGCCTGCATGCGACCAATCCGCGGCTGATCTACTGCTCGATCTCCGGCTTCGGCCAGGATGGGCCCTATGCGAAGCGGCCGGGCTATGATTTCCTGATTCAGGGGCTGGGGGGGATCATGGACCTGACGGGAAGCGCGGACGGCGAGCCACAGAAGATCGGCGTCGCCTATGCCGACATTTTCACGGGACTTTACGCCATCATCGCCATTCAGGCGGCGCTCGGCGAGCGGGAACGCACCGGTGCCGGACAAGCGATCGACATGGCGTTGCTCGACACTCAGGTGGCGACGCTCGCCAACCAGGCGATGAACTACCTCGCATCCGGCAAATCGCCCCACCGGCTGGGCAACGCCCATCCCAATATCGTGCCCTACCAGGTGTTTGCGGTCGCCGATGGCCACGTAATCGTGGCGGTCGGCAACGATGATCAGTTCCGCCGGCTGACCGACGCGCTCGGCGCGCCCGATCTCGCCGTCGATCCGCGGTATGCCACCAACGCGGCGCGGGTCATCAACCGGGAGCGCTTGATCCCGCGATTGGCAGAACTGATCGGCGGACTTTCGCGCGACGTCATCCTCAGTCGGCTGGAGGCGGCCGGCGTGCCTGTCGGTCCGATCAACGACGTCGCCGAGGTCTTTGCCGATCCGCAGGTGGTCCACCGCGGTCTGCGTATCGATCTGCCGCGGGCGGGCGGCGGTACCGTGCCCTCGGTGCGCAATCCGATCGTCATGTCGCGATCGCCGTTGGCCAGCGCGCGCGCTGCGCCTCGCCTTGGCGAGCACACGCGCGAGATTCTGGCCGAGATCGACTGCACTATTGCCGAAATCGACCGGCTTACCTCGGCGGGCGCCGTCTCGGGTCGGCAGGCGTCATGAACGCAAGCAAGGTCGCGAAGGCGCGAGCCATACGCGAAGCGCTCGGCTCATGACCACATCCGGCAACGCGCGAACCGGGGGGCGCATCCTTGCCGATGCATTGGTGCGAAACGGCGTCGATCGGGCCTTCTGCGTCCCCGGCGAATCTTATCTCGCCCTGCTCGACGCGCTCTACGGGTCGCCGATTTCGGTCGTCGTCTGCCGTCAGGAAGGCGGCGCGGCGATGGCCGCGGAAGCGTGGGGCAAACTTACCGGGCGGCCGGGGATCGTCATGGCCACGCGCGGGCCGGGCGCGACCAACGCCTCGGCCGGTCTCCACGTCGGCCGTCAGGATTCGACGCCCATGATCCTGCTGCTCGGTCAGGTGGCGCGCCATATGCGTGGCCGCGAGGCGTTTCAGGAAATCGACGCCAAGCGATTCTTCGGCGAGGTGGCGAAATGGGTGGAGGAGATCGACGATCCCGCGCGTATTCCCGAAATCGTCGCGCGCGCCTTCAGCCAGGCCACCTCGGGGCGTCCGGGACCGGTGGTGCTTTCACTGCCGGAGGACATGCTGCGCGAGACGGCGCAAGTCGACGACGCCCCCGTCACAGCGCAGGCTGAGAGCTGGCCGAGCGCAGGGCAACTCGACAAACTCGGCGAGATGCTGGCGGCGGCGAAGCGACCGTTCGTCATCGTCGGCGGCTCGCGCTGGAGCAGCAGCGCGGTCGCCGGCATGCAGCGCTTCGCCGAACGCTTCGACCTGCCGGTCGGATGTTCGTTCAGACGGCAGATGCTGTTCGACCACGAGCACCCGAACTACGCCGGCGATGTCGGCATCGGTATCAACCCGCGCCTGGCCAGGCGCGTCAGGGAGGCCGACGTTCTGCTCCTTGTAGGCGGGCGCATGAGCGAAATGCCGTCCTCCGCCTACACCCTCATCGACGTTCCCGAACCGCGCCAATCGCTGGTCCACGTCCACCCGGGAGCCGAGGAGCTTGGGCGCGTCTACCACGCCACGGTGGCGATCAACGCCAGCCCGACCGCCTTCGTCGAAGCCATCGAGGACTTGCGCCCGCGCGGCGACGTCGCCTGGACGGCCGAGACGCGCGCGGCCAATGAGGCTTATCGGCAATGGTCGACGCCGACAGAGAACCCCGGTTCGGTTCAGCTTGCGGAGATCGTCGCCTGGTTGCGTGAACGTCTGCCCGATGACGCGATCATCACCAACGGAGCGGGCAACTATTCCGGCTGGGTGCATCGCTTCTTCCGCTTTCGCGGCTTCAACACGCAACTGGCGCCCACGTCGGGATCGATGGGGTACGGGCTACCGGCCGCCATCGCGGCGAAGCTCAGGTTTCCCGAACGGATCGTCGTCGCCTTTGCCGGCGACGGCTGCTTTCAGGTGACCAGCCAGGAGCTGGCGACCGCCGTGCAATACGGCGCGGCGGTGATCGTGGTGGTCGTCAACAACGGCATCCACGGTACGATCCGCATGCACCAGGAGCGCGACTATCCCGGCCGCGTCATCGCCACCGACCTGGTCGATCCCGACTTCGCCGCGCTCGCCCGCGCCTGCGGCGGGGTCGGCGAGACGGTGGCGACAACGCAGGCGTTCGCGCCGGCGTTCGAGCGGGTTCTCGCCTCCGGCAAACCGGGACTGATCGAGGTCGCGCTCGACCGCGAGGCGATCACGGCGGCGACGACACTTTCGGCAATCCGCGGCAGGGGACGGCGCTAGCACGGCGCGAGCCCCACCGGTCGCCGTTTGTGATATCGATAGAGCGTTAGTCACAAAGGGGAAACTTGCATGTGGTACGGCCAAGTGGAGGGGACGGACATCATCGTGCTCGACCGGCGGTTCAATGCCTGTTTAGCCGGCCATGTGCGTGTCGAGCGCTTGTGGAGCGGAGCGCGCTGGCTGGAGGGACCGGCCTGGTTTGCCGCCGGCCGCTACCTGGTGTTCTCCGACATTCCCAACAACCGCATGATGCGGCTGGTCGAGCCGTCCGGCGAGGTCTCGGTGTTCCGTGAATGGTCGAACAACTCGAACGGCAATACGGTCGACAACCAGGGCCGGCTGGTCACCTGCGAGCATCGCACTCGCCGCGTCACCCGCACCGAAATCGACGGATCGATCACCGTCGTCGCCGACAAGTGGAACGGCAAACGGTTCAATTCGCCCAACGACGTGGTCGTCAAGTCCGACGATTCGATCTGGTTCAGCGATCCGGCATACGGCATCGACACCGACTACGAAGGCGACCGTGCCCCGCCGGAAGTGGATGGCTGCTTCGTCTACCGCGTCGACGCCAAGAGCGGTGCCGTCACCCGCGTGGTCAGCGACATGGTGCGGCCGAACGGCCTTGCTTTTTCACCGGACGAGAAGCTTCTCTATATCGTCGATACCGGCGCAACCCATAAAGAGAACGGTCCCCATCACATTCGCCGCTTCACCGTGACGGCCGACGGCAAGCGCCTCAAGGGCGGCGAGATCTTCGCCGAATCGCCGGTCGGCCTGTTCGACGGCTTCCGCATCGACGAGAACGGCCGTATCTGGACGAGCACGGGCGAAGGGGTCTACTGCTACGATGCCGACGGAACGCTGATCGGCAAGATCCTCATTCCGGAGATGGTGGCCAACGTCACCTTCGGCGGCACCAAGCTCAATCGGCTGTTCATCTGCGGCACGACGTCGCTTTATTCGATCTATCTGACCACAAAAGGGTCGAAAGCGGGTTGAGCGCGAAAGCGAGGCCGCGCCCGGATCAGGCGGCGACCGACATGCAAGACCTGTTGCGCCTCGACCGGTCGGTCGCCGTGGTGACCGGCGGAGCCGGCGGCATCGGCCGCGCAACAGCGCGGGCGCTCGCCGATGTCGGTGCAACGGTGGCGGTCGTCGATACCGACGCAGCGGCCGGCGACGCGGTCGTCGCGGAGATCACCGAGCGCGGCGGGCATGCCGCGTCGGTACGAGCGGACATCGCGGACGAGGAGGCGGTCAGCGCGGCGTTCGCGCAATTGGTCGAGCGCGAAGGCGCTATGGACATCCTGATCAACAACGCCGGCATCGCGATCCGGCGGCCTGCGGTCGAGCTGGCGCTCTCCGACTGGGAGAAGGTCGTCGCCGTCAACATGACCGGCGTCTTCCTGTGCGCGCGCACGGCGGCCCGTCACATGATCGCCCGGGGCAAGGGCGGCGCCATCGTCAATGTCGCCTCGATCATGGGCCTTTCCGGCGGGGGCATCTATCCGAACATCTCGTACCAGACGAGCAAGGGCGCCGTGGTCAACATGACGCGGGCTTTGGCGGTCGAGTGGGCGCCGCACCGCATTCGCGTCAATGCCGTCGCGCCCACCTATGTGCGCACGGGTTTGATCGCGCCGCTGCTCAAGGATCCCGATCTGGTTGCGCGAATCGAAGCGATGACGCCGTTGCGGCGACTGGCCGAGGCAGAAGAGGTCGCCGCAGCAATCTGCTTCCTCGCCAGTCCCGCGGCAGCGATGATCACCGGTCACGTGCTGCCCGTCGACGGTGGCTTCCTGGCGCAGTAGCGACGGGGTCTTGATCCCGGGCGGGGCAGCCGCATTTGCTTCGGTGACGCGGGCGATGCCTTGCGGCTGTGGTGCTTAGTCGGGCAACAAGGCAGATGCCCCGCGCAGGCCGCACCCGGCAAGCCCGCGATCGTTGTCTCGGCGCGTCCGATAGGCGACGGATTGGCGCGGCCGGACGATAGGTCCGCCAAGAATTGGCAGCATGAGGAGAGCAGCAGATGCAAATCGCAGTGGTCGGCCTCGGCAGAATGGGCGCAAACATCTCGCGCAGGCTCATGCGAGCGGGTCACGAATGCGTGGTCTATGACGTCAGGCCGCAGGCGGTGGCGGAGCTCGCCGGTGAGGGCGCCAAGGGCAGCTCGTCCTTGCAGGACCTGGTCGCCGGTCTGACGCCGCCACGGGCCATATGGCTGATGTTGCCGGCGGCGGTGGTTGACGACGCCCTTGCCGAACTAGCTCCTCTCCTGTCGCCGGACGACACAGTCATCGACGGCGGCAACTCTTACTATCTGCACGACATGGCGCGTGCCAAGGCATTGCGGCCGCAGGGCGTTCATTATCTCGACGTCGGCACGAGCGGCGGCGTATGGGGCCTGGAGCGCGGTTTCTGCCAGATGATCGGCGGTGAAAGCGCGGTCGTGCAGCGTCTCGATCCGATCTTCGCGGCGCTCGCACCCGGAGTCGATTCGGCGCCGCCCACGCCGGGACGCGAAAAGCCCCTGACGACCGCCGAGCAGGGTTACCTGCATTGCGGTCCGAGCGGGGCCGGCCATTTCGTGAAGATGGTCCACAACGGCATCGAATACGGGGTGATGGCCGCTTACGCAGAGGGATTCGACATTTTGCGCCACGCCAACGTCGGCAAGCGCTCCGGCAACGCCGACGCCGAGACCGCGCCGCTGCACAATCCGGAGGCCTATCGCTACGATCTCGATGTCGCCGACATTGCCGAGGTGTGGCGCCGCGGCAGCGTGATTGCATCGTGGCTGCTCGACCTGCTCGCCGATGCGCTCTTCCATGACCCGCACCTTGCCGGGTTCGAGGGTCGGGTCTCCGACTCCGGCGAAGGCCGGTGGACCGTCAAGGCGGCCGTCGACGAAGGGGTGCCGGCGCACGTGCTCAGCGTGGCGCTTTACGAGCGACTGGCCTCGCGCGGTAAAGCCGATTTCGCCGACAAGTTGCTGTCGGCCATGCGTCACGAATTCGGCGGTCACATGGAGAAGACGGCAGGCAAGTGACCTGCCGCGCCGGCGCGAGGATGCCCGACATGTCGAGACAAGCACAATCCGACGCGCTGGTGCTGTTCGGGGCGAGCGGCGATCTCGCCCACAAGAAGATATTTCCGGCTCTCTATGCCATGTGCCGTCGGGGCACGCTCGCCGTGCCGATCGTCGGCGTGGCCAGGTCCGATTGGAACCTTGACGATTTCAAAGAGCACGTGGGCGATGCGATCGGACACATCGACGGGGTCGACGGTCCCACCTGTGAGCGGCTGCTCGGCCTGCTGCGGTATGTCGACGGCGATTACCACGACCCGGGGACTTTCGAGCGCCTGCGTGCCGAGCTGAGCGGCGCACGGCGGCCGCTGTACTACCTGGCCATCCCTCCCAGCATGTTTCCCATCGTTATCCGCAGCCTGGCGCGCTCGGGCTGTTCGCAGGGGGGGCGGGTGGTGGTGGAAAAGCCGTTCGGGCGCGATATCGCGTCCGCCAAAGCGCTGAACCGCACCCTGCACAGGGCCTTTCCCGAAACGGCGATCTTCCGGATCGATCATTACCTCGGCAAGGAGCCGGTCCAGAACCTGCTCTATTTCCGCTTCGCCAATTCGTTTCTCGAACCGATATGGAACCGGCAATACGTCAGCATGGTGCAGATCACGCTCGCCGAGCAATTCGGTCTCCTGGGCCGGGGCCGCTTCTACGAGGAGGTCGGCGCCATCCGCGACGTCATCCAGAACCACCTGCTCCAGGTAATCGCCATCCTCGCCATGGAATGCCCGATCAGCGGCGACAGCCGCTACGTGCGCGACGAGAAGGCGAAAGTCTTCGATGCGATCCAGCCGTTGAACAAGTCCCAGCTCGTGCGGGGTCAGTTTCGCGGCTATCGCCAAGAGCCGGGCGTTGCCGGCGACTCACGGGTGGAGACATTTGCCGCCTTGCGGCTGCACATCGATTCCTGGCGCTGGCAGGGCGTGCCGTTTCTGGTGCGCGCCGGCAAATGCCTCCCGGTCACCGCGACCGAGGTGACCGTGGAACTGCAGCACCCGCCGCAGATCGTGTTCAAGGCCGACAGACCGAGCCGCCCCAATTACATCCGGTTCCGGCTCGGGCCGGATGTGGTGATTGCGCTCGGCACCCGGGCCAAGGCGCCGGGGCCTGCCATGGCCGGAGAAGAGGTCGAGCTCAACGTGCTGCATCAGCGCGGTGGCGAGATGGACGCGTACGAGCGTCTGATCGGCGACGCCATGCGCGGCGATCCGACGCTGTTTTCCCGCCAGGACAGCGCCGAAGCGCAATGGCGCATCGTCGATCCAATCGTCGGTCCCGACACACCACTCCACACATACGAGCCGGGCACATGGGGACCGCCGCAGGCGGACGACATCGCCAAGCAGTTCGGCGGATGGCGCGATCCGCTCGGCAGCACAAGCCCTGCCGGCACCTGACGCGACCGCCGCTCACTGCGTGTTGGCGATGCCGACGCTGTGCAGCGGTGCGCCGACGTCAAGCACGCGTGCGCCGGCAAACCGCAGCATGAAACGCTGGGCGCTCGGGAGCATGGTGAGGGCGGCAGCAAGCCCGGCGGCACGCGGCCAGCGCAAGTTGATCGACCCGGCGACGGCGGCGCCGCCCGAGGCGTCAAACACCACGACCGGCGAACCGGCTTGACGCGCCAATTGCGCTGTCGCGGCGATGGTGGAGATCGCGGCCTCGTCGCCGCGCACCAGGACAACGCCAACACGCGGGCCGAGCATCTCCGGCGGTCCGTGACGAAACTGGCCTCCTTCGATGGCCGCGGCAGGCACGCGCGAGAGTTCGGTCAGTCCGAGTGCCAGCGCTTCGGCCAGACCGTGCAGTCGCCGCCCCGACACAACGATCGCATGCACCGCCACGAAGGCGTCCACTGCCTCGTCGGGCCGGCAATCGACCGGCGCGCGGAGCCTGTCGAGCGCGGCGGCCGGATCGACGCCGAGCCCGGCCAGGACGGCCAGATGCATGGCCAGGGTCAGAGTGAGGCTGCGCGTGGCGGCAAAACCCCTGTCCCGTCCGCCGACACCGACCAGCGATGGCACCGCCCGGGCCAGGCCGGAATCGGGATCGAGCGTCATTCCATAGACGTGGTCGCGGCGACCGCCGACCTCATCAAACCAGTGCCGCACCTCGCCGCTCTCGCCCGACTGCGAGGTAACGATTACCGTCCTGTCGTCGATGGCCACAGGCGCGGTGAGCTGCTCGGACAGCGGAATGGCGAAAGCGTCAACGGCAAGATCGCGGTAGATCGGTTCAACGATGCGCGCTGCCGCATGCGATGCGCCCATGCCGAGAAGAAGCAAGCGGCCGGTGGCCTTGATCGAGGTGGCGATCGCAGCGGCGCGCTCCCGCTCGACGCTGAAGGTCTGCAGGGCGTCGTCCGTCTGCCGGGCCATTTCCTTTGCGATCGCGGCCAGCCCGGTGTTGCTGCGCTCAGCCGATTTGGTCGTCATTCATCCGCTCCGCTGCCGACCATGATCGAGCAATCGTAGTGGGACGGCGGCGAGATGGACAGATTCGCCCGGTCGCGTCCAATCGGCCGGCGCCGGCGATGGATTGATTGCCGGCGACAGATGGACTAATCATCGCGGCGAAAAAAGTGCGGCGGCACGCAACCGACCGCCGCCTCTTGGGCGATGGAGTCCGCCCGAAGCGCCCCCGTTGGGCTGATGACTCCTACGCTTGCTCCCCCGGCTCGGCCGTGGGGCGAAAACGTAGGGTGAGTCCGCGGGGCGGTTGGCATATCGCCGTTCCAGCCACGCAAGTGTGTGCCCGTGACCGCGTCGCAGACCGGTCGACGCGACCATTGTGAACGTCGTGAGGGGATGATGCTTGAGCGAATACTGTACAATCTGCTGCAGGTCGCGGTCGTGCTTGCCTTCGCACCACTGGTCGAAGGGGTGATCAACCGGCTGAAGGAAATGCTGCAGTCCAAACACGGGCCCAGCATCTTCCAGCCTTATCGCGACATCTGGAAGCTGCTGCACAAGGACGAGATCGTCTCCGAGCAGAGCTCCTGGATCTTCCGTGCGGCGCCGTACGTGGCTTTCGCCGCTCCCGTCTTCGTGGCGCTGCTGATCCCGGTGCTAACCAGCTATCCGCTGTTCTTCGCTTTCATGGGCGACATGCTGGGCGGCGGCTTCGTGCTGGCCTTCGGCGGATTCTTCGCGACGCTGGCGGCGGTGGACACGGCCAATCCCTACGGACCGATGGGCGCAAGCCGCACCCGCATGGTCGGCTTCCTTGCCGAGCCGGTGTTCATCATCGTCTTCCTCACCGTCTCCTTCGTCGCCGGCTCGACCATACCGTACATCGTCCAGACCCGGTGGGTGACGCCGATCGCCAATTTCTTCGAGCCCTCGCACGTGCTGTTGATGATGGCGTTTCTGATGCTGATCCTCGCCGAGGACGGACGCATTCCGGTGGACAGCCCATCGGGGCAATTCGAGCTGGCGATGATCGATCGCTCGAAGGGGCTGGAATACTCCGGGCGGGGCGCCGCACTGATGAAGTGGGCCGGCGCCATGAAATTCTTCGTGCTGATCTGCATCTTCCTCAACGTACTGGTGACGCCGTGGGGTCTGGCGCCGGACACGGCCGGCCCGATCGGGGTGTTGCTGGCCATCCCGCTGGTGCTGCTCAAGATATTCGGATTCGTGCTGGTGCTGGTCTATATCGAGTCCTCGCTCGCCAAGCTGCGGCTGTTCCGGATCACCGAGTTCCTCGGCGCCGCTTTCGTGACGGCCGTGGTCGCGATGATCACCCGCCTTGCGGAGATCTAGGGAGGGTCAATGAGCGGCTCGCCGTTTCCGGTGATTGCGTCGCTCGACGCGCTGGCCGGTGCACTCTTCCTGCTCGCCGCTCTCGGCGTGGTCGCCACCCGGCAGGTGCTGGCCTCGCTGCGGCTATTCATCCTGCAGTCGTTGCTGCTGGCGTTCTCGGCGGTCCTGCTCGGGATCGGGCTTGGTTCCATCCATCTGTTGGCGGTGGCCGTGATCACCATCGCCACCAAGGCCATGCTGATCCCATGGCTGCTCCGGCGCACGCTGAGCGCCGAAGTCTATCGCACGCGTGAAATCGAGCGCGCCCTAAACATCCCAAGCTCGCTGCTGTTGTCGGCAATCCTGATCATGCTCGCCTACGTGATCGCCAATCCGCTGTTGGCGGCGGTCAGCGCGCCGTTCGCCGCCATCAACCTGCCACTCGGCATCGCCGTCATCTTCCTCGGTGCCATCACCATTGCGGTCCGGCGCGAGGCGGTGCCGCAGATGCTTGGCCTGCTGGTGGTCGAGAATGGCGTGTTCTTTGCCGGAATCGCGATCGTGCCGGACCTGCCGGTGATCGCCGAGCTGGCCGCCGCGGTCGATGTTCCGGTCATCGTGCTGGTGATCGGCTTGCTCACGCGTCAGATCTACCGGCGCCTCGGCACGACGTCGGTCGGCCGGCTGGCTGCGTTGCGCGAGCACTGACCCACATGGAACTTGTCCTCATCCTGGTGATACCGGTCCTTGCCAGCGTGGTCGCGCTGGCCCCGACCGGCCGTCGCCATGCCGCGCCGGCGACGCTGGTGGCAACCGCCCTGGTGCTGGTGCTGGCGGCACAAGTCGCGACCGAGACGGCGCGTCAAGGAGCGAGGCAAGCCGGGAACGGATGGCTGACCTGCGACGGGCTGGGAGGGCTGGTGCTGGTGCTGGTCGCCCTGGTCGCTTTTGCCGCAGCCTTGTTCTCGTGGGGCTACATTGCCGCGCGGCCCGATCAGCATCCGCTGCGCGACGTGCAACGCTACTACGGCCTCTACAATCTGTTCGTCCTGTCGATGCTGGCGGTGCCGCTGCTGGCCAACGTCGCGTTGATGTGGATCGCGGTCGAACTGACGACGCTGCTGTCCGCCTTTCTCGTCGGCTACGAGAATACGGCCGAGGCGCTCGAAGCCGCCTGGAAGTACGTCATCCTGACCACGCTCGGCGCGGTGTTTGCGCTGCTCGGCTTCCTGATCCTCTACTGGGGTCTGCGCGTTGCCGGCGGTGAATCGTTCACCTGGGTCGGTCTGGGCGAGGCGGCGCCGCACATGCCGCCGGCACTGCTGTGGACGGCCTTCCTGCTGATACTCGTCGGCTTTGGAACCAAGGTCGGGCTGGTGCCGATGCACACCTGGCTGCCCGACGCGCACAGCCAGGCGCCGGCGTCGATCTGCGCCCTGCTTTCGGGCATCGAAACAACCACAGCGCTTTACGTGCTGCTGCGCCTGTTTCCCGTGGTGAGCGGCGGACAAGGTCTCGACCCCGGTCCATGGTTCATCGGGTTCGGGCTGATATCGGTGGGGACGGCGGCGCTCCTTCTCATCTATGTCCGCGATTTCAAACGGATGTTCGCGTTCTCGACGGTCGAGCACATGGGCATCATTCTGGTCGCCGCGGGCCTCGGCGGCGCCGAAGCCCACCTCGGCGCCGCCTACCAGGTCACCGGACATGCGCTGGCCAAGTCGTTCTGCTTCTTCGCCGCCGGCGTCACGGTCATGGCTGCCGGCACCCAGGAGATCGCCGGCGTGCGCGGACTTATCCGCTCGTCGCCCACGGCGGCGGTGGCCCTGGTCGCCGGCGGCTTCGCCATCGCCGGGGCGCCGCCATTTGCGATCTTCGTCAGCGAGCTGGTGATCCTGAAAGCCGGATTGGCCGCCGGCCATTTCATCGTCATCGGCCTGTTGGCGTTGTTCGTCACGGTCGCGTTCTGCGCGGTCATGTTCCACATCAATCGCATGGTGTTCGGGAGCGACCTCGATCAGCCGACGATGGCGGCGATCCCCGTCAGCTCCAAGATCACCCTGGCGGTGGCGGCGGTCCCGCTGGTGGTGGTCGGCGTTTTCGTGCCTGCGCCCGTGCACGCCCTGCTTCAGGCGGCTGCCGCGGCGATCGGAGGCTAGCACCAACCGTGACGACCACAGCTGCACAGCAATCGTCCGCTCGCGACTTTGTCGACCTCTGCCGCAATCGTTGGCAAGGCCGCGTCGATGCAAGCGCGGACGAGAGCGGCGGCCGTCTCGCCTGTCAAAGAAGCGATCTGGTCGACGTTTGCCAGTGGCTCGGCCAGGAGCGCGACTACGCCTTCGCCACGCTGATCGTGGAAGAAACCGCGGACGGACGCTTGCTCACCTACGTGTTCTACGGGAGCGACTCACCCCGCCTGGTCCGCGTCGAACTCGCCCTTGCCGCCGGGATCGCCGAGGTGCCTTCGATCGCGGGCCTTGCCAACGGGCCATCGGCCGATTGGCACGAGCGCGAGGCGGAGGACCTGTTCGGGGTGAGGTTCGAAGGCCATCCCCGCCTGGGCGAATTCGTCTTGCACGAGGACTGGCCCGAAGGCGTCAACCCGATGCGGCATGATTTCGACGGGCGGGCGCGTCAGACGCACCGCGCGGTCGACCCGAAATGGGAGCCGCCGACGATCGTCGCCGCCTCCGGCGCCTTCGCGATGCCGGTCGGCCCGGTGTTCTCGGATTTCGCCGAATCGGCGCATTTCCTGCTCGAGACCGTCGGCGAGGACGTGATCCGAACGATTCCCAGGTTCTTCTACAAATACCGGGGCGTCGAAAAGATCGCCGAAGGCCAGATGCCCGATCGCACCGTGCTGCTGGCCGAGCGATTCTCGGGCACTTCCGCTTTCGCCCACGGCCTGGGGTTCTGTCAGGCGGTCGAGACGATCTGCGCGATCGCGGTCCCCTCGCGCGCACTGGCGTTGCGCACCGTGTTTGCCGAACTCGAGCGTTTGCGCCACCACGCCGCCGTGATCGCCGGCATTTGCCGGTCGACAGCGCTGGTGGTGGCGACCAGCCAAGCCGAACTGATCGAGGAAGATCTGCTGCGGTTGAGCGCAGAAGTCGCCAATCACCGCTATCTGTTCGGCCTGATCCGGCCTGGCGGGTTGGCGGCTGACATTTCCGCGGACGCGGCCCGTCGCCTGGCCGAGGCGAGCCGCGCCGCAGCCGCGCGGCTGGGCGATCTCCATGACATGTTGCGGTATTCGAGCAGCTTCCTCGACCGTCTCGAGGAGGTCGGCGTCGTCGCGCACGACCGCGCCCGCAGCTACGGCCTGGTTGGTCCGGTGGCGCGGGCGGCCGGGGTGGATCGCGACATGCGCAAGCTGTTTGCGTACGCCGGCTACAAGTCGGCCGATTTCTTCGTTCCGGCCGAGAAGGAAGGCGACGGCTACGCGCGGCTGCGGGTTCTGTTGCGCGAGGCCGAGGAGTCGGCGGCGCTCGTCGATCGTCTCGTTTCCTCGCTGCCGGCCGGACCGATCAGCGCACCGGCGACGGCCTGGCGGGCGGGCGCAGCGTTGTCCGTCGTGGAGGCGCCGCAGGGGGCGGCCTTTCACTGGGTGCGATTGAGCGCGGACGGCAGCGTTGCCCGCTACCGGATCACGCCGCCGTCGTTCACCAACTGGCACGGCTTTCATCTGGCGGCCGAGAATTTTGCGTTCCAGGACTTCCCCATCATCCTGGCGAGCTTCGGCTTGTCGAACGCCGAGTGCGATCGGTAGGAGGGCGCCATGGCCAGCTGGGTGCTCAAAGGCCTGCGCACCGGGATCAGGACGACCACCTATCCCGATCGACCGGAAACCGCCGCAGGTGTCACGCCAGGCCGGCCGCAGGGAACCAGGCTCGGTGACGACGACGCGGCCGACCTCGTGGCACGCTGCCCCACCGGCGCCATCGCGCAGCAGGACGGTGGCGTCGCGGTCGATCTGGCGCGCTGTGTCCACTGCCAAAGGTGCCTGCGCGACGATGCCGGCACGGTCGTGCCCTGGGAAGCGACCTACGAATGGGCGTCGGTCGCCGATGACAAAGCGGCGATGCGGCGACTGGAACGGGCTTTCGGCCGCTCGCTCCACATCCGTTTCGTCGATGCCGGTGCCTGCGGCGCCTGTGTCAGCGAGGCACGCCAGCTCAACAATCCCTATTACAACATGCACCGTCTCGGCTTGTTCATGACGCCGACACCGCGCAACGCCGACGTGCTGCTGGTGTCAGGCCCGGTCTCCGACGCCATGCGACTGCCGTTGCAGAAGGCCTACGAGGCCATGCCGACGCCGAAACGGGTGGTGGCGATCGGAGCATGCGCGGTGTTTGGCGGTGTCTTCGGACCCAGTTTCGCCGCGGCAGGCGGCGCCGCCGAGATCGTCCCGGTGGACGTGGTCGTTCCCGGCTGTCCGCCACCGCCGCTCGCCATCCTGCACGGGTTGTTGCTGGCCGTCGAACGCCGACCTGCGGTGCCCACCTTGTCTTCGCCACCGCAAGCCGGCGGGGGACGGTCATGAGCGCGGCCGCCAGCCTCCTTGCCGCATTCTTCGTCCTGTGCGGCGCAGGTGTCGTCGCGGCCGTCGTGGCGCCGCAGCGATCGACCTCGGCAGTATTGGCGACGATCGCATCGCTGGCGGCGGTCGTCTTGATGGCGGCGGCTGCGCTGCTCCTCGGTGGCAGCCCCTTCAAGGCCGAGCTGTGGCCG
>CAZSWL010000071.1:0-6805 GCA_964610725.1 uncultured Bauldia sp. | reverse complement strand
GCGGTCGGTGGCGTCGCGGTTTGCGTCGGGACCTCGGGCGTGGCCTGTGCGGCCGCGGCGGCCGGCGGGGCGACGGTGGCGACCGCCCTTGTCACCGAGGCGTCCTCGCAGCTTCCCGACCCCAAGGACATCTTCTACGTCGGCACCCCGATCAAGCTCGAGGTGTCGGGGACCGTGTGGAAGCCCAAGGCCAAGGAAAAGGGCAAGCACTGAACGACGCGTCGCCGTCGGCCGCCGCTCCGGCGTTGGCGGCGACGAACATCCCGGCGGTGAGGCCGATCGGCAGCGCGAGCGAGTGGAGGGGCGGCCCGGCGTGCGCTAGCCTGCCGCCCATGGCCGACCGCCTCGCTCCGTACCGCGCCAAGCGCGATTTCGCCAGAAGCGGCGAGCCCGCCGGCACCGTCGGCCGTGGCGGCGGCCGCCGCTATCTGATCCAGAAGCACGCCGCCCGCCAGACCCACTTCGACTTGCGCCTCGAGCACGACGGCGTGCTGATGTCGTGGGCGGTGCCCAACGGGCCGAGCTTCGACCCCAAGGAGAAGCGGCTCGCCGTTCACGTCGAGGACCACCCCCTCGACTACGGCGATTTCGAGGGCACCATCCCCAAGGGCGAATACGGCGGCGGCACGGTGATGCTGTGGGACGAGGGCACCTGGCAGCCGGAAGGCGACGTCGCCGACGGGCTGGCCAGGGGCGACCTCAAGTTCGTGCTCCACGGCGAGCGGCTCAAGGGCCGCTGGGTGCTGGTGCGCATGAAGCCGAAGCGGGGCGAGCGCTCCAGGCACGAGAACTGGCTGTTGATCAAGGAGCGCGACCGTTACGCGGCGCGCGAGAAGAAGCCGCTCACCGAGCGGGCGCTGACGAGCGTGCGCTCCGGCCGCGCCATGGACGAGATCGCGTCCGGCAACGTCGAATGGGCCGCCTCGCGCCGCCGCTTCAAGCAAAGCGATCCGCCGGATGGAAAAGCCGGGCGCGGGCATCAAGGTCGCATGCCGGCGCCGCGCTTCGTCGCGCCGGCGCTTGCCACCCTCGCCGAGGCACCGCCGATTGGCGACGACTGGTTGCACGAGATCAAGCTCGACGGCTACCGGCTGATGGCGGCGGTCGGCGCCGGCAGCGCGACCGTCTACACCCGCACCGGCCTCGACTGGAGCGCGCGTTTTCGCGGGCTGCTGCGGCCGCTCGCCGACCTGCCCTGCCGGGCGGCGCTGATCGACGGCGAGGCGGTGATGGTCGACCGGCAAGGCCGCAGCGACTTCGGCGCCTTGCAGGACGCCCTCGCCGAGGCCGGCGAGGGGATCATCTACTACGCCTTCGATCTCCTGTGGCTCGACGGCGAGGATCTGCGCAAGCAGCCGCTGACGGTGCGCAAGCAACGGCTGGCAATGCTGTTTGCCGATGAGCCGGACGCCGGGCCGCTGTTCTATCACGACCACGTCGTCGGCCACGGCCGGCAGACTTTCGAACAGGCCTGCGCGTTGCAGCTCGAAGGCATCGTGTCGAAGCGGGCCGCCGCGCCCTACCGCTCCGGCCGGGGCAAGAGCTGGCTGAAGGTGAAGTGCGCCATGGGTCAGGAGTTCATCATCATCGGCTGGCAGCCATCGACGGTGAAGGGGCGGCCGTTCTCCTCGCTGCTCGTCGCCACCCGCGACGAGGACAGGCTCACCTATCGCGGCCGTGTCGGTTCCGGCTTCGGCGAGCGCGAACTGGCAGAGCTGGGGCCCGAGCTGAAGAAGCGGGCGGTGACCAAGCCGGCCGCCGCCGACGTGCCCGCCGACATCCGCCGCCGCGCGAAGTTCGTCAGGCCCGAGCTTGTCGCCGAGATCGCGTTTCGCGGCTGGACCGACGACGGTTACGTGCGCCAGGCCGCCTTCCAGGGCCTGCGCCGCGACAGGAAAGCGCGCGGCGTGGTCCGCGAGGTGCCCGCCGACCCGCCGGGCGTGGTGACCATCGACACCGGTGAGGACGCCGATACGGTCGTGATCGGCGGCGTCCGCGTCACCCACCCCGACCGCGTGTTCTTTCCCGGCCGCGACATCACCAAGCGGACGCTGATCGACTACTACCTGGCCGCTGCCGACCGCATCCTGCCACACGTCGCCGGCCGACCGCTGAGCCTGGTGCGTTTTCCCGACGGCTTCGGCGGCGACGGCTTCTTCCAGAAGCACGCCTCGCCCGGCTTCCCCGACGCCTTCAAGCCGATCAGCATCAGGGAAAAGGAGGGCAGGGGCGAGTATCTCTACATCGAGGACGAGCGGGGGCTGATCGCGGCGGTGCAGATGGGGGCGCTCGAGCTGCACGTGTGGGGCGCCCACGTCGACGACGTCGAGCGGCCCGACCGGCTGGTGTTCGATTTCGATCCCGACGAGACGGTCGACTTCGCCACGGTGAAGGATTGCGCGCTCGAGATGCGCGACCGGCTGGCCGCCCTCGGCCTTGTCTCGTTCGCCATGGCGACCGGCGGCAAGGGCATCCACGTGGTGGTGCCGCTTGCCCGCCATCACGGCTGGGACGACGTCAAGGCGTTCGCCGAGGCGATGGCGCGCACGCTTGCCGCTGAAAAACCGGAACGCTACCTCGCCGAGGCATCGAAGGAGCGGCGGCGCGGCCGCATCTTCATCGACTGGCTGCGCAACGGCCGCGGCGCCACCGCCATCGCCCCGTACTCGACCCGCGCCCGCGCCGATGCACCGGTGGCCTGGCCGCTGTCGTGGCGCGGCCTCGCCCGCCTGAGGAGCGCCCACGCCGTCACCGTCGCCGACGCCGTCGCCCTGCTGCGCGCCGCCGATCCGTGGCAGGAATACTTCGCCGTCGAACAAATATTGCCGCTCGATCGTCTGACGGCGAAGTAACCGGGCAGGTTGTCCACAGGCGTCGAAAGTATTCGAATTAACGATTTGTTTACGATAGACTGCGGCGTTTTCGACGTGCGGGGAGGTTCCCACATGCAAGAGGACGACGGCGCCATCTACGTTCCGCCCAAGGCGGGGCTGCCCTATCTGGTAGTCACCGTGACCGGCGGGGGCGTGTCGGCGCGACCGGTCAACACCAGGGTCGAGGCGCGCGCGCTGCTGTCGCGGGTGCGTCTGCAGCAGACGCGGGCACGCGAACGCGACCGCGAGAGCGTGGAGCGGGCCGCCGAGCAGCGGTAAGCCGGCTCAAGCAACGCCGCCGCGGCCGACGCCGAAGCGGTGTTTTCGGCCGGTGCACCGCCGTCGAAAAGCCGGCGGTAGCACTATCTGTTGCGGGCCGGGCGTTTGCCGCCGCCGGCCGCCCGTGCGCCCCTCCGGGTTATGCGCGGCTGCCGCAACGTGCCGCAGGGGCAGCGCCAGGGCGGCGCGTGGTCAAGGCGGATGTGCGGCCCTAAGATCACAACCCGTGACGTCAACCGTGCGACGACCGCCGCAATGCGCCCGGCGCCGGAGATCGTATGAGCGAACAGGCAGTGACCACAAAGACCCGCGACGACGCCCCGGCAGCCGCGGCGGCCGGTGACGCAGCGGCCGGCCTCACTCAGGACGAAGCGACGCGGCGGCTTGAGCAGTACGGCGAAAACGCGCTCGCCGAACACCACGTCGGCGTCCTTGAGCGCCTCCTGCGTTTCTTCTGGGGACCGATCCCGTGGATGATCGAGATCGCAGCCGTGCTGTCGGCGGTGCTCGGCCATTGGGGCGACCTCGCCATCATCCTGTTGATGCTGTTCATCAACGCCGGCGTCGGCTTCTGGCAGGAATTCAAGGCCGACAACGCGATCGAGCTACTGAAGCAGCGCCTGGCGCGGAAGGCGCGCGTCAAGCGCGACGGCAAATGGCAGGACATTGCCGCCCGCCTGCTGGTGCCCGGCGACGTTGTCAACATCACGCTCGGCAATGTCATCCCCGCCGATGTGAAGCTGCTCGCGGGCGCCTACCTCAGCGTCGACCAGTCGGCACTCACCGGCGAATCGTTGCCGGTCGACAAAAAGGCCGGTGAGGTGGCGTATTCGGGCTCGATCGCCAAGCAGGGCGAAATGACCGCGCTGGTCACCGCCACCGGCATGAAGACCTATTTCGGCAAGACCGCCCGCCTTGTCGAGCAGGCGGGGACGGTCTCGCATTTCCAGCGGGCGGTGCTGCGCATCGGCAACTTTCTGATCCTCACCACCGCCGGCCTCGTCGTCACCATCGTGCTGGCCGGCCTGTTTCGCCACAACCCTTTGCTCGAAATGGTCCAGTTCGCGCTCATCCTGGCGGTTGCCTCGATTCCGGTAGCGTTGCCGGCGGTGCTGTCGGTGACGATGGCGGTGGGCGCCGAGCGCCTGGCCCGGATGAAGGCCATCGTCACCCATCTGGTGTCGATCGAAGAGATGGCCGGCGTGAACACGTTGTGCTCGGACAAGACAGGCACGCTGACCAAGAACGAATTGACCCTCGGCGACCTGTGGCCGATGGCCGGCGTCGACAAGGACGAGCTTCTGCGCGCCGCCGCGCTTGCCTCGGCGCGCGATGCACCCGACGCGATCGACAGCGCGATCCTCGCCGGCCTCACCGATGCCAATATGCTCGCCGCTTACAAAACGGCATCGTTTCGGCCGTTCGATCCGGTCAGCAAGCGCGCCGAAGCCGAGGTCGAGCGCGACGGCAAGCGCTTCCGCGTCGCCAAGGGTGCGCCGCAGGTGATCGTCGACCTCTGCCACCTCGGCGGCGAGGAACAGCGCGCCGTCGCCGCCAAGGTCGAGGAGGATGCCGGCAAGGGCTTCCGCACCCTCGGCGTGGCGCGGACAAACGAAAAGGGAAACTGGACGTTCCTCGGCCTGTTGCCGCTGTTCGATCCGCCCCGCGACGACAGCGCCGCGACCATCGCGGCCGCCGAGGCGATGGGGCTCGACGTCAAGATGGTGACGGGCGACCACGAAGCCATTGCCCGTCAGATCGCCGGCGAGCTCAAGCTCGGCCAGAACATCGTGGTGGCCGACGACGTGTTCGGCGACAAGGCGCCGGCCGACAAACTGCCGAAGATCCTGTCGGCCGACGGCTTCGCCCGCGTCTTCCCCGAGCACAAGTTCGAGATCGTCAAGGCGCTGCAGGGCGCCGGCCGCATCGTCGGCATGACCGGCGACGGCGTCAACGACGCACCGGCGCTGAAGCAGGCCGACGTCGGCATCGCCGTCAGCGGCGCCACCGACGCGGCGCGCGCCGCCGCCGATCTCGTGCTGACCGCGTCCGGTCTCTCGGTCATCACCACCGCGGTCGAGGAAGCGCGCCGCATCTTCGAGCGCATGACCGGCTACGCGATCTATCGCATCGCCGAGACGATGCGGCTGTTGCTGTTCATGACCGCCGCCATCCTGACCCTGAATCTGTATCCGGTGACCGCGATCATGGTGGTCCTGCTGGCGCTCCTCAATGACATTCCGATCATGATGATCGCCTACGACAACGCGCCGGTGGCGCGCCGGCCGGTGCGCTGGGACATGGCGCGGGTGCTGACCATCGCGTCGGCGCTCGGCATCTATGGGGTATTCGAGAGCTTCGTTCTCTATTGGCTGGTGCGGGACTATTTCAACCTGTCCCCGGCGGTGCTCCAGGCCACCATCTTTCTCAAGCTGCTCGTCTCCGGTCACATGACCATCTATCTGACGCGCAACACCGGCTGGGTATGGCAGCGGCCGTGGCCGAGCTGGAAGCTGGTGGTGCCGTGCGAGGCGACCCAGCTCCTCGGCACGTTGATCGTCGTCTACGGCGTCGCCATGGCGCCGATCGGATGGCCGCTGGCGCTGTTCGTTTGGGGCTACACCGTCGTTTCCTTCTTCATTGCCAACGTCGTGAAGATCGCGGTCTATCGCCTGCTCGGCCATCTCGCCCCCTCGCAGGTGCGCCATTTCGCCCGCATCGAAGGTCACGTTGCGGCGTGAGCGACGCCGGTCGGCTGAGCGGCCTGAGCGAGACCGGCGCCGCAGCGGCGCACCTGCGGCATGTCGCGCGCTTGCCAAACATGGTGTCTTTCGCTGCAGTGGCGGGCATCTCCATCGCTCGCCGCGCGCCACCCGCAGTGAACGCGCCGGCGCGGCCCGCGTTCAAACGGACAAGAGGATCACCATGGCGCGCAAGCCCGCCGTCAGGTCTGCACAACTCACGCGTCTGAGCGTGCCGGCCTTCTGGCCGATGGCGCTGGCGACGGCGCTGGTCGAGGAGGGCAGCGAGGTCTACGCCAGGAACATCGAGTTCGTCGAGGAGGAGATCAGGATCCACGACGACTTGCGGCCGAAGCTCGCGACCGCCAACACCGTGCGCCTCGATCTGAGGACCATGCGGTTGCGCGACTACGGCACGCCCGGCGGCCTGCCGACCCTGGTCGACGCGCCGCACGCCGGCCACACCGCCGTGATCGCCGACTATCACAAGGGCCAGAGCCTGGTCGCCACGCTGCTTGCCAACGGCATCCGCCACGTCGCGCTGACCGACTGGAAGAGCGCCAGCGACGACATGAAGGATCTCGAGATCGACAACTACCTGGCCGAGGTGGTGGTGGCCATCGACGACCTCGGCGGGCGGGTGAACCTCGTCGGCCTGTGTCAGGGCGGCTGGGTGGCGGCGATGGTGGCGGCGCGCTTTCCCGCCAAGGTCAATTCGCTGGTGCTCGCCGGCTCGCCCATCGACACCGACGCCGGCAACGGGCCGATCAAGCGCATGGCCCATCAGCATCCGATCGCCTTCTACGAGGAGCTGGTCGCGCTCGGCGGCGGCCTGATGAAGGGGGCGTTCATGCTGCAGGGCTGGAAGAACATGCACCCCGCCCAGCATTACGTCCGCGACCACGTCGACCT
>CAZSWL010000070.1:0-6785 GCA_964610725.1 uncultured Bauldia sp. | reverse complement strand
CCAGCGGCAGGGCGATGGTGAAGAATACGCGGAATTTCGACGCCCCGTCGATCTCGGCGCTTTCCTCCAGATCGATCGGGATGCCGGCGAAGAAATCGCGGGTCAACCAGACGACGATCGGCAGGTTGACCGCAGTGTAGGTGGCAATCAGCGCGATCTGGGTATCGAGCAGCCGCAAGTGCTGGAACATGATGTAGATGGGGAGAACCGCGACGATCGGCGGCATGATGCGGTTCGAGATCATCCAGAATTCGATGTCGCCGTTGCTGAGGGCCAACTTGAAGCGGCGTCCGATCGTGCCGAGAAAGAGGACAAACAGAGCGATGGCGACAACGCTGGCGATCGGCCAGGCGACGCCGAACGCTGCGACGGCGACCACGACCGCGGCAAGCAGAACAAGGAAACAGGCGACCGCCGCCAACTTCACGTGGAAACGGATCCGGACGAGGGCGTACGCGGCAAGCGAACCGATAAGGACGGCGAGCCCCGTGCTCACCACCGAGACGACGATCGAGTTGAGATAGGGCCCCAGAGTGTTGTTCTCCAGCAGCATGAAACGCCACGCCTGGAGCGTCGGCTTGAAGTCGATGAAAGGCAGGAAGAACGGACCGTTGTCGACCTCGAGCTCCGCCTTGAACGAGGTGACCAGCACCCAATAGAGGGGAAACAGCACGACCAGCGTCCACAGCACCAGGACGCCATAGGTGCCGAGTTTGGGCAGCAACGCCTGCTCGTCGATCGCGGGGGCCTCGAACAACCGTCGCCAGAGCGAGGGTGCGTTGCCGTTGTTCACGACTGATGCCTCCGCGCTCGTCTGACCACGTAGTTGAAGAACGAGACGCAGGTGAGGGTCGAGGCGAACAGCAACAGATAGCCGACGGCGGCGGACGTCCCCAGGTCCTGCGTGCGCCACGCGATGAACGAGTTCAGCGTCATCGACTCGGTCGACAGTCCGGGGCCGCCGGCGGTGAGAACGTTCGGCAGGTCGATGATCTTGAACGCCTCGATCAGGCGAATGAGCACCACGGTAGCGGCGATAGGGGCGATGGAAGGCCAGGTGATGTCGCGGAAGACCTGCCAACCGCCGGCGCCGTCGATGCGCGCAGCTTCGACCTGATCACGCGGCTGATTCTCGATGGCGGCAAGGAGCACGATGAAAACGAACGGGGTCCATTGCCAAGTGTCGCCGACGATCACCATGAAACGCGCCGACCACGGATCCGTCGACCACGCCCATTCGCCCAGACCGAAGATGCGGCTGATGGGCGCGAACGGCCCCTTCTGCATGTCGGCCATCATGCGGAACATGTAGGCGATGCCGACGGGGGTGACCATCAGCGGAATGAAGAAGATGACGCGAAACCAATTGCGCGCACGGATCGGCTGAGCGCACAGCAGCGCGAGAGCCAACCCCAACACAAATTGGATCGCCACGCCCAGCGCCACGTAAATGAAGGTGGTCACCAATGTGCCCGGCACGCCGCCCGTGCCGATGGTCGCCAGGACCAAAAAGACGATCCCCGCCGCACCGCTTGCCGAGATCAGCCGGCCGATGAAACCGACGACCGAGAATCGGGTTACGACAAACTGTCCCAGCCAGTAGAGGACAAGCAGGACGAAGACGCCGAAGAGCGACCATTGCAGCGGTCCCATCGCCTTGAACGTGCCAAGGAAGTGGTACTGCTGGGCGCCGACGAGCAGGCGCTTGAAGTTGTACAGACCGATGAACGTCAGCTTGTAACCGCCGGGGGCAAGGGCAAAACGCGAGAGCGACAGATAGCCGGAAATGAGCAGCGGAAAGATCGCGAAGGCGAGCAGGACCAGGGTCGCCGGCAACACCATCAAGCGGCCGGCGTTCTGATCGACCAGTTCCGAAAGACTGGCTCGCGATTCGGTCTGCGGCAGAGAGATGGCGGACATGGCGATGATGCGACCGGACGGAACTGACGCCCCGCGCCACCCGGTGAGCCGCGGCGCGCGGAGTTCTTCCCGGCGCGGCGAGCCGCGCCGGGAAGGGGTCGACGACCGACCTACCTTTGGATGCCCAGGGTATCCTTGTAGGTCGCCAGTTGCTGGTCCTTGCCGATCTGGTCGGTGAGGTCGTTCCAACCGCTTTCGATCGTGGTGATCGCGGTTTGCTTGTCGATCTCGCCCGACAGGAAGCGCGACAAGGCCTCGTCAAGCACCACCTGCTGATACTTCTGGTTCTGCGGAATACGCAGGTCGAGGATCATGTTGGGGCTGTTGAGGCTGTCCTTGATGGCGCCGAGGTAGATCTTGGCCTCCGATTCCGCCATGCCCGCCTTTTTCCAGTCGCCGCCATAGGTGAGCTGCGAAAGGCGGTAGGGGTTGAAGCCGGTCTTGCCTATCGTCACGTCGATGTTCGATTGGGCCGGTTGGCTCATGTACGAGAAGAACGCGTAGGCGGCATCCTTCACCTTGTCGGCCGCGTGCGCGTTGATGCCGCCGCTCCAACCGCCGAACGCCGCATAGGGCGCGTGGTTGACGCCATCGATGGCGTACGGGCAGCTATCCTTGGTGCACGGCTCAAGCTTGCCGGTATCCCAGTTCAGCACGTCCTTGGAGCCGGGCATGATCTCGGCGCCCCATTTGCCGATCACCTTGGAGGTGGCCGGGTCGACGGAGAGAGTTCCGACGTCGCCCCAGTCGAGGTTGAGCGCGCACCGCCCAGAGACGAACAGCGGCCGCGTGTCGCTGACGTCCATGTTGAGCTCGTTGGGCGGACCGTATTTGGTCGTCTCGTTGAGGAAGTCGAGCGCCTTGGAGAAAGCCTCGTTGTTGACCAGAGGCTTCATGTTGCGCGTGTCGAAGAACGTCCCTTGCGACGTGCCCTTTGACTGGATCATCGAGCCGGCGACGTCGGTGACGAACCAGTAGCTCTGCGCATTGCGCTTCTTGGCGATGCACGACCCGAAGTCGGGCGTGCCGTCGCCGTTCATGTCCTTGCCGTTAAGGGCCTTGGCGTCGGCCAGATAATCGTCCCAGGTCTTGGGCGGCTGAAGGCCGGCAGCCTTAAACACGTCGCTGCGGTAGTAGAGCATGTGGAAGTCGCCATCGAGGGGGACGAGATATGTCTTGCCGGCGTACTTGGCCGAGAAATTGCGGAAGAAGGTGCCGATATCATCCCACTCGATGGCCTTGTCGTTGGCCACGCGCTGGGTGATGTCCTCGAGATAGCCTCCCGAGACGTAGTCCACCATCCACTGAGGCGCGAACACCGCGGCATCGACGGAATTGGTTCCGCTCGCCCAGTCGGTAAGCAGCTTCTGATAGAGGTCCGAGAAGGGCACCGCGATGATGTTGATCTTCGCGCCGGTGGCTTTCTCGAAATCCGGTGCGCGACGGGCCAGCGGTTCCTGGATCGCCCCGGTCTGCGTCATCACGTTGACGGTCACCCCGTCGAACTGTCCGGCCGCCTGAGCGCCGCCCACACCGCCGACCATGCACAGCGCCGACAGGCCTACTAGCCACTTCATCGTGTTCATTGATTTTCCTCCCAAACTTGCGGGCCACGGTCACCCGCAGGTAACGTTACATTACCCGGTGTGAACAGTCATCAACTCGATCGGCGGCGGCGGGCAGGTACTGGGCCGCCGCGGGGGCGTCAGGTCTGCCCCTCATCATCAGGAAAGAGGCGTGTTGCTGCCCACCAATTCGTGGCGCCAGGGAGGATCGGCTCCCGCCCGCTGACAAGTCAGCGCAGCGGCCCTGACGCCGAAGGCCAGAGCATCACCGACAACCGCGGGCGTCAGCGTGGTGAGGCCGGCGGGTGTCACATTGTCGCGGCGAAACAGCTCCGCCAGAACCCCGGCGAAGAAGCTGTCGCCGGCACCGATGGTGTCGACCACAGCGACGGGAGGGGCGGCAACGCTGATTTCGCCGCCGGACCAATAGGCGCGCGCTCCCCGACTTCCATCGGTGACGATGACCAGAAATGCACCCGTCGCCAGCCAGCGCTGCGCCGCGGCCGCCGGTTCCACGCCCGGCAAGAGATACCCCAGATCCGCAGTCGACAACCTGATGATGTCGGCAAGCCCGAGGATGCTCGTCATGCGTTCACGATAGGCCGCCTCGTCGCGCACGAGCGACGGGCGGCAATTCGGATCGACCGAAAGCAGCCGTTTGCCCTTTTCTTGCTTCAGCAGCGCAAGACATTCGTCCGCAACCGGAGTGGCGATCAGGGTCACCGATCCGACGTGGACGAGCTGCACGTCGTCGTCGAGCAAAGGTGAGGCCGAGCGACGCCACATGCTGCCGGCGGTGCCCTTGTCGTAGAAGACGTATTGCGGCTCGCCGGCGCCGAGTTTGACGAAGCCGAGGGTCGTGTCGAGATCGAGCCGGGCGACGTAACGCGCGTCAACGCCGGCGTCCGTCAATCCGGCGACGAGCATATCGCCGAAAAAGTCGGTCGATATGCCCCCCATGAAGCCAACCGGCACGCCCAAGCGTGCCAACGCGACGGCGATGTTGCAGCATGAGCCCCCCACCGACGGGATATACGCCTCGCGGCCGTCTGCCACGGTGGCGGGAACGAAATCGATCAATGCGTCGCCACAAATCACCAGCATCGATGGGCGCTCCCCCGAGGTACCTTGCGAGTCAGCCCGGCGGCCGTTGTATGCGAAGACCGACTCAGCCTGGCAGCCATTTCGATTTCGCCGATATAGAGACATCGGAGGTAGCGGACCGAGTGAGGCCCGTGGGCGGCAACGCGCATGATCCCTTTGTTTTGAGAGGCAGTCATGCCAAAGCAGTTGCCGGTCGAACCCGACCAGCTTCGCCGGGGTGGCGACCGTGAGGCGACTCCTTCGCCTCCGCGCCGGAGGCAGCTCCTAGCCGGGCTGAGGCGCACTGCCGACGAATTCCTGATCCGGTGCTCCGGTGATGACCTGTTCCACGCGCTCGATCGTGGTGGTGTGCGGATCGATGTGGTCGGCAACCACCCGCCCGCGGCGCAGCACGACGATGCGGTCCACCACCTGGAACACGTGATGGATGTTGTGAGCGATGAAGATGCAGGAATGGCCCGAGTCGCGGGCGTTGCGCACGAACCGCAGCACCCCTTGCGTTTCCGCCACGCCGAGATTGTTGGTCGGCTCGTCGAGAATGATGAGATCGCTGTCGAAATGCATCGCGCGCGCGATGGCCACGGCCTGGCGCTCGCCGCCGGACAGGGCGCTGATCGGCGTCGATGCCGGGATATCTTTGGTGATGCCCACCTCCTTCAACAGATCGCCGGTGACCTCGTTCATCGCTGCCTGGTCCAGGTGATTGAGGAAACGCGGACCCGTTATGAGTTCCCTGCCCAGGAACAGATTGCGCGCAATCGACAATTGGGTGACGAGGGCCGAGTCCTGGTAGATCGTCTCGATGCCGAGTTTGATCGCGTCGGTCGTCGTTCTGATACTAACTTTGCGACCGCGCACGTAAATGCTCCCGGACGTCGCGGTCACCGCGCCCGAAAGGACCTTGATCAGCGTCGATTTGCCGGCGCCATTGTCGCCCAGCAGCCCGACGATCTCGCCCCGGTTGACGGTCAAAGTCACGTCATCGAGAGCCTGGACGCTGCCGTAGAACTTCGTGATGTGTTCCATTCTGACGAGTTCGTCGGCCATCCTCACGCCCCCTCACGGTGTCTGTGTTCGAGCCCGTAGTGGAGCACCATCATGCCCAGGATGATGGCGCCGACGAAGATGTTGTAGGCGAGACCGGGAACGCCGATCAGAACGATCCCGTTGCGCATGACGCGCAAGATGAAGATGCCGAGAACCGTGCCGATGATCGTGCCGCGTCCGCCGGTGAGAGCCGTCCCGCCGATCACCACCATGGCGATCACCTCAAGCTCGTAACCGGTACCGCTATTGGGATTGGCCGCCGAGGTACGGATGGAACTGATGACGCCGGCAAAGCCGGACATCATCGCCGAAAGCACGAACAGGTACATCTTGGTGCGGGCGACTTTGACGCCGCGTGCGCTGGCCGCGCTGGCGTTGCCGCCGGAGGCGAGAATCCAGTTGCCCGCCTTGGTCTCGGTCAGGACGTAACCGAGCACGATCGATGCGCCAATGAACCAGAACAGCGAGGCGTAGACCCGGAAATCGCCGATCTGGAACGTGCCGACCAGCACGCGCGCCAGCCCATGGCCGCCGGCGTTCCATGTCCGCTGGGGAAAACCGTTGGTGATGTAGAGGGCCGTGCCGCGGACCACCAGCAGCATGCCGAGCGTCACCAGGAACGAGGGAATGCGCAGCCGGGTGACGAACACGCCGTTGACGATGCCGACCACGGCGGCGACTGCCAGGGCCAGCGCGAAGCCGACCCCGAGCGACGTTGCGCCACTGTTGAACAGCGTCCACATCAGGACCGGCGTCAAGCCGAACACCGAGCCGACCGACAGATCGAACTCGCCGGACGTCATCAACAGCGTCATCGCCAGGGCGATGAGACCGAGCTCCACCGTGAATGCCAGCGTGTTGCTGATATTCAGCGGCGACAGGAAATTATGGTTGATCGACCAAAAGACCGCGAGCTCGACGATGAGCAGCACGAACGGTCCGAATTCGGGCGCCGCGATGAGGCGGGCAAGGGCTGAGCGTCTCGGCAAGTCTGCCATCCGCGCGGTGTCGCTGTTCACGCCGGGCGCTTTTCGCGCGCCGACCGTCTCAGTCAGGTGACAGGGGAACCCGCGGCGGCGCCTTGACCGCCGCGGGTGGGTGACACGAACTGTTGCGCGCCGCGACCGCGAGAGATGGCGACGCGCGACA
>CAZSWL010000069.1:0-11476 GCA_964610725.1 uncultured Bauldia sp. | reverse complement strand
GCCGCCACCGAGGTCTACAACCGGATCATGGTGACCCACCTGCTGATGGACAGGACGAAACCCGACCGGGTCGCCGGTGCCGTCGGCTTCAACGTCCGCAACGGCGACTTCTACGTTTTCCGCGCCAAGGCCGTGATCGTCGCCGCCGGCGGTGCCTCCCACATCTTCAAGCCGCGCGCCGTCGGCGAAGGCATGGGGCGCACCTGGTACGCCCCATGGAGCAGTGCCTCGGCCTACGCCCTGCCGATCGAGGTCGGCGCCAAGATGACCCAGATGGAGAACCGGATCGTCCTCACCCGCTTCAAGGACGGCTACGGTCCGGTCGGCGCCTACTTCCTGCACCTCAAGACCTACACGCAGAACGCCTACGGCGAAGACTACGAGGCCCACTGGCGCGATTCCATCGAGCAGATGGTCGGCGACTATGTCAATCACCATCCGGTGCCGACCTGCCTCCGCAACCACGCCTTTCTCGAGGAGGTCAAGGCCGGCCGCGGTCCCATCCGCATGGTGACCAAGGAAGCCTTCCAGGACCCGCACAAAGAGACGGTCGGCTGGGAGAACTTCCTCGGCATGACCATCGGGCAGGCGGTCGTGTGGGCCTCGCAGAACATCGACCCCAAGGAGATCAACCCCGAGCTGACCACGTCGGAGCCGTATGTCATGGGCTCCCACGCGACCTGTTCGGGCGCCTGGGCTTCCGGTCCGGAGGACTACGCGCCCTCGGAGTATCAGTGGGGCTACAACCGGATGATGACCGTCGAGGGGCTGTTCGGCGCCGGCGACACCATCGGCGGTACCGCCCACAAGTTCTCCTCGGGGTCCTTCACCGAAGGCCGCATCGCCGGCAAGGCGGCGGTCAAGTACGTCAACGACATGGGTGGAGACGGCCCCGAGGTCAGCGAGGCGGAGTACGAGGGCCTCAGGACGAAAGTCTACCAGCCCATGGAGAACTACGAAGTCGGCCGCAACGAGATCGTCGCTGGCACCGTTTCGCCGAGCTACCTCTTACCAATTCATGGCCTTCAGCGTCTCGAGAAGCTCATGGACGAGTATGTCGGCGGCATCAGCTCTCACTACACGACCAACGAGCCGCTACTCACCCGCGCGCTCGAGCTGATCGGCATGCTGAAGGAAGACCTCAACCATATCGGGGCAGAAGACCTTCACCAGCTGCAGCGGGCGTGGGAGCTCCACCACCGGGTCCTCGCCTCGGAGGCCGTGACGCAGCACACGCTATTCCGGCAGGAAACGCGCTGGCCGGGCTACTACTACCGCGGCGACCATCCCAAACTGGACGACACGGACTGGCATTGCTTCACGCTGTCCCGCTACGACCGGGATTCGGGCACGTGGGAGATGGAGAAGGCGCCGGTCTATCACATCATCGACTAGGCCAGGCGGCTCGAGCGCATCCGGACCGGATTGCCCGACGCCAGGCCTGATCCTCCGTCGCGACGTCGCCGATCGAAGCGTTCCGCTGCATTGGCGCCGCGCAAGCAGCAGAGCAATTTCGCTGTCCGCACGGCGTCATGATCATCGCGCAAATCTCCGATACCCACATCGCGCTGGACACGCCCGACGCCGATCGCAGATTGAACGACTTCGAGCGCACCATCGCCGATATCAACACGCTCGACCCAACGCCCGACGTGATCTTTCACACCGGCGATGTCGTTCACAACGGGCGCCAGGACGAATACGCCGAGGCGGTACGTATTCTCGCCAAGGCGCGCGCGCCCGTCTATGTCATCCCCGGCAACAAGGACGACCGGGCGAATCTGCGCGCGGCGTTTGCGCCGCGGGGCTATCTCAAGCCCGGTTCCGACTTCGTCGCCTACGCGGTCGAGGACTATCCGGTCAGACTGATCGCGGTCGATACCTTGAACGCGAACAGCAACAAGGGCGATTTCTGTCCCGAGCGGGCGAGACGTTTGATCGCCATGACCGATGCCGAGACCACCAAGCCCATCGCCGTTTTCGCGCACCATCCGCCGTTTGCGGTGACGGTCGGGCCGGATCGGATCAACTTCGAAACCGAAGAGATCATGGCGCGGCTCGGCCAGGCACTGCAGCACTGCGGACGCGTCGTCGCTGTCTTCAGCGGTCATGTTCACCGTGCTACCGAAGGTCGGGTCGGGAGCATCCCGGCAATCGTCATGCCATGCATCGCAACGACGTTGCGCAAGGGCGACTATCCGGCTTCCATGAAGACCCGCCCGATCTACTACGTCCACCGGTTCGATCCAGATGGGGATTTTTCCACCGAAGCGCGGGTCGTCTGAAACCCCAACCTTCGCTCATCGCCGTCGTTTGACGCCCGCTGCAAGGATGCGGCGGACCCGTCGAACGGATCCGCCGCACCATCGTCTCGTCACCGGCCGCTCAGCCGCCGGCTGTCCGCTTCTGAAGCCGGTCGCTGAAGGCGAGCAGGAACTGGAGGCTGCGCTGGGTCTCCGGTTTCGACAGCATCGAAACCATCGCCATCAGCCCGCCCCGTGGCGGCGCACCGCCCGCCTGCTCTGCCGCCTCGTCGAGCGCCAGCCGCGTGTTGTCGGCGAGCTCGCCCATTGCCTCGTTGCCGACTGTGTTGATCATCTGCTCGAAGAAGGTGAACAGACGCTCCACCATGTTGTCGGTAAGGGCGTTGCGGGCGCCGTGCAACAGCGTCAACAGATCGAACAGCGTGTCGAGCGCGCCGATCTTGTGAAGCACCGTCACCCGGTCGATCAGCGCATGCACCGCCTCGCTGGTCTGCGGGTCGTTCAACCGGTCGATCAGTTCGAAGGCACTGGCACCGGTTGTCGCCATACGCTCGACCATCTGATCGGTCAGCGCCTCGCGCGCCGCTACCGTGAAGCGCACCAGATCGTCCACCGGCGGCTGGTTGGACATGGTCGTGTCGCTCATCGCCGCCTCCCTAGAGCAGGCCGCGCGCCGACAACCAGTACAGCCGGTTGTAGGCGAGCTTGAACCAGTGGATCATCTGCGACGGCGGTCCCGGGTTGGGCGGTGTCGTGTAGTTGAACCACACGTAGGTGCCGGTGTTGAAGCCGGTCTCCACGAAGCAGAACACCTTGCCGTCGTAGTCGCGCGCCCAGCGATCCTCCTTGATCAGCGAGGCGATGTTGTCGACGATGGTGTCGGCTTCGAAGTGGGCAGTCGACCCGGCCTTCGAGATCGGCAAATTCGTGGTGTCGCCGACCACGAACACGTCGCTCGAACCGTCGCGCAACAGCCGGCCGCGCTCGGTCGGCACCCAGCCGCCGGCGCCCAGTTCCGAATCGAAAATCACCTGCTGGCCGGTATGCGGCGGTATGGTCACCAGCAGATCGTACGGCAGCGTCGCGCCTTCCTCGGACGTGATGGTCTTCGCCTTGGGGTCGACCGACTTGGTATTGAAGAAGGTCTCCGACTTGATGCCGTGACGCTGGAACTCCGGCACCGTCCAGTTCGCCACCGGCTCGAGGGCGTGCAGGCGGCCGATCGGATAGGTGTAGGTGATCTCGCTCTTGTCGAGCAGGCCCTTGCCGATGAGGTAGTCGCGCAGCATGAAGGTGACCTCCAGCGGCGCCACCGGACATTTGTGCGGTGCGTTGATGTTGACCACGATCTTGCCGCCTTTGAACTCGGCCAGCGCATCGCGCATCTTGCGGGCGCCTTCGAGGTCGTAGAACCAGTGCCCGCCCTCGGTCATGCCGGGGATGTTGTCCGGCCGAATGCGCGAACCGGTGGCGATCACCAGAAAGTCGTAGTGGTGCGTCTTGCCGGATTCCGTGGTCACGGTCTTGTTGTCGACATCGATGTTCTTGGCGGGATCGACGAAATAGGGCACCCGCCGGTCGAGAACCTTGCGCTGGTCGCGGAATAGTTCCGATTCGCGCATCTTGCCGAACGGCACGTACAGCAGCCCCGGCTGATACATGTGCTTGTCGGACGCCCCCAGCATGGTGATGGCGACGCTCCCCGCGGCCAGCTCCTCGCGCAGCTGCCGGCACAGGCCGTTGGCGACGATCGTCCCTGACAGGCCGCCGCCGACGATCAGGATTCTTGTAGCCATTGCTCCCCTTCTCCCGTTGTTGATTGTTGGCCGCCTACGTCCAGCTTGCCGCCCGGCGGCATCCTCACTTTGCCTTGCGCACCACGATACTCCACACGCCCTCCTGTTGGGTGACGCCGACCAGTTCGTGGTGGACCTTTTTGACCCATTCCGGAATGTCCGTCGCCGAGCCCTTGTCGCTCGACAGCACCTCGATTTCGTCGCCGACGTCAACCAGCTTCAGCCCGGCGATCAGTTCCATCAGCGGACCCGGACAGAAGGCGCCGCGCGCATCGATTTTGGTTCGTTCAGCCATGCCGGGAGCCTCTCCTGGCTACAAGGTCACGAACTGACCGTTCTCGGCGTCGGACAGGAACTTGGTGAGACCGAGCGGGCCGTCGAACAGGTCCGCCGTGAGACGATCCTCGTCCCAGCCGGTAACGTCGAGCGCCATCGAGCAAGCCCACATCTTGAGGTCGCCGAGCTCCTTGCCCTGGCGAAACAGCATGATGGAGTCGGTCACGCGCTTCTGCTTCATCAGATCGGAGAAGGCACCGCCGCGATAGCGCTCCGGCGCGTCTTGGGCGAAGGCAAAGATGGCGTTCATGCTGACGAACACCTCCACCGACCGCTCCGACACGGCGCCGACCGACGCCATCATCGCCGCCATATGCACCTTCTCGTGCTCGCCCGAGCACAACAGGATGTAAAGCGGAAGCGCCGCCATTGCCGATCCTTTCGCGCTCACGACATCCGTTTGATGACGAAGTTGAAGACCTTGCCTTCGCTCGTCGATTCCACCAACTCATTGCCGGTGGTGCGGCAAAAGGCCTCGAAATCCTTGACCGCGCCGGGATCGGTGGCGATGACCTGCAACGTGCCGCCCATCGGCACGTCCTTGAGCGCCTTCTTGGCGCGCAGGATCGGCAACGGACAGTTCAGCCCTTTGGCGTCGAGAATCTGGTCGGCCATGGTGCTTTCCTCGCTGGCGAGATGTCTTGTCCCTTAAATGAACAGGTTGATGTCGCTCTTGGTCGCCGTCTCGATGAAGGTGGCGGCACCGCCGAGCACCGGCCCCTCGATCATGTCGTCGAGGGTATACTCGAACAGGTCCATGGTCATCTGACAGGCGACCATCTCCACGTCGGATTCGAGCGCCATGTCGCGCAGCTCCTCGATCGAGGCGACGCCCTTCTTCTTGATCAGGTTCTTCATCATCGCGCTCGCGGCGGCATCGACGCCCGGGATCGCCGACATGAGGTTGGGCATGCCGATGTGCATGCCGAACATCGGCATCGCCATGGCCGGGTTGCCGAGCGTGGTGACGGTGAGGTCGAGCTTCTTCTTGAGCAGCGTCAGCCCGTAGAAGGTGAAGAACATCGACACCTCGAGACCCATCGCCGCTGCGGTGGTAGCCAGAATGAACGGCGGATAGGCCCAGTCAAGCGAGCCTTTGGTGACAATCATCGACAGACGTTTGGTATTGCTTCCGGGATCGTTGGCCATGACAGGCTCCTTTCAGGCAGCAGACGCGCAACCGGCGAATTCGTCGGCCGCCATTTTCGCTTCGTAGGGTCCGGCAACCTCGCTGCCGGCAATCAGGGACGCTTTCGCGGCCGCCCAGTCGACCGGCCTCACTTTAACCATCCATCCTTCGCCGTAAGGATCGGAGTTGGCAAGCTTGGGATTGCCCGACAGCCCCTCGTTGATCTCCAGCACGTCGGCGGGAAAGGCGATCTTGGCCGGCCCGACCCATTTGCCGGATTCGACGGTGGCGCAGGATTTGCCGCCGTCAAGCGAGCGGCCCGGCTTCTTCGGCGTGAAGGCGACCAGCGGTCCGGCCATCGCCGCCGCCACCGTCGTCATGCCCAGCGTCACGGTGCCGTCGCCGTTGTCGCGGTACCAGATGTTGTTTGCAACGTCGTAGAGCAGGTCGTCGGGAAGGTTGCAGCCGCGCACGGAAGGCATCGATCGTTACTCCGGTTTTCAGACGCCGTCGGCCGCCACCGGCTCGCCCAGTCGCAGCGGCCGGGACGAGCAGCAGAATTCGCCGAGCCCGGCGACTTCCAGCTTGCCGTCGATGAACAGGACGAGATGCCGCGCCACCATGGCGGCGAGGCGGACGCGGCGGGGCGCCTCGCCGGCTTGCGGCGCGGCATGGATGCAATTCCACGCGTACGCCAGTTCCCGGCAGGTCTCGCGGCACGCATTGAAGCTCGGATCGCCGCGCGCCCCTTGCCGATGCAACGCCAGCAGCCGAAAGCCCTCGACGGTGTCGTTTGTCGGCGTCTTGCCCCTGGCGGCAAGCCAGCTTGCCAGTACCGTCTCGCCGATCGTCAACAGTTCGGCGGCGAACCGCTCCGGCGACGCGGCCACGGCCGCATCCGGCAGCGCGATGATCGCCTCGATCCGCTCCATCGGTGTCTCGGCCAGCGGGCGCGCCATCGCCGTCATAGCAACCCCCGCTCGAACAGAAAGCCGCGCGAATCAGACAGGTTCTCGTGGACGCCAACCTTGCGCGCCGAAAGGCCGAGCGCCATGCCGATGAGCTGGGTGAAGTAGAGGACCTTTACCGTGGTCTTCTTGCCGAACACCTTCTCGGCCCGCTTCTGGTGCATCTCGAGGCCGGTGTGACAGGTCGGGCATTCGGTGGCAATCACATCGGCGCCGCAGGCTTCCGCCGTGGTCAGCAGGTTGAGCACCAGCTTGGTCGACGTGTCGGAATCCGACAGCGTATGCGCCCCGCCGCAGCAGGCGGTCTTGAGCGGATAGTCGACGTTCTCGGCCCCGGCGGCGGCCAGGAGGTCATCCATGAAGTGCGGCTTCGACGTCGACTCCGACCCCGGCCCCTTGTCCTTCTCGGGGAAGATGTGGCGCGGGCGCGTGTACATGCAGCCGTAGTAGTTGGCGATCTTGAGGCCCTTGAGCGAGTTCTTGACCCGCGCCTTGAGGCCATCCTCGCCGATCGCCTGCTTGATCCAGTCGAGGGCGTGGATGGTCTCGACCTTGCCCGCCTCGTAGGTCTTGTGGCCGGCCTTGGTCGACAGGCGCTGGTTGACGTCGCGCGAGGCCTCGTCGTTGGCAAGATCGTATTCGGCCTTCTTGAGGTTGTGGTAACAGCCGTTGCACGGCGCCATCACCGTGTCGAAGCCCATCTGCTCCGCAATCGACAGATTGCGCGCCGACAGGTAGGTCTGCAGCTTCGGGTCGACGTTCTTGACCTCCATGGCGCCGCAGCAGTTCCAGTTCTTCAGCTCGACGATATCGAGGCCCAACACCTTGCCGAGCGCCTTGGTCGAGCGGTTGTAGGCGTGGCCGGTGCCCTCCAGCGCGCAGCCAGGGTAGTAGGCGACGCGTTGATACTTGTCGCTCACCGCTTGCCTCCCTGCGGGGCGAGGCCGAGCGCTGCCCGTTCGGCGGCCTCACGCTCTCCCACGTATTCGTCGATCGCCGCCCGCGCCCGCCGCCAGCCGCGGGTGCGCGGATGGAAGACGGTAGCGAACCCCATCTTCACCAGCAGGCGCAACGGCAGCCGGCTCGCCAGGCCAATCACCAGCGCCACCAGCCAGTTCTGAAACAGCGACTGCTTGGTGCGCCGGAAGAAGCCCATCAGCACGCGGCCGTCCTCGATCTTGCCGGTGGCGAACACCTGCCCGCAGAAGACCTCGTCGAACACCATCGACGGCTTCGGTTCGGTATGGCCCTTGAGCTCCAGCCAGCGCGCCGTCGCCTTCATCACCCCTTCCGGGTTGACGTCGCGCGGGCAGGCATAGACGCATTTGAAGCAGGACACGCACTGCCAGATGATGTCCTTGTCGCGCAACAACTCCTCTTCCAGGCCCATGCGAATGAGATAGATCCAGTAACGCGGGTTGAAATCGGGATTGATGGCATTGACCGTGCAGGCGTTGGTGCATGAGCCGCATTGCCAGCAGCGATGGATGTATTCGCCGCCGGGAAGCGCCGCGATTTCGTCCTGCATTGCCTCGTTGTAGTCGGTGACCGCGCGGCTCTCGATGAACGTCGACCAGTGGCCCGAGACGTCGACGCCCTCGAGCTCAAGATGCTCGTGGGTGACCAGGTTCTCCGGCCGGATGAGCGATTTTTCGTGGATCGGCATGGCGGGTCTCAGCTCGACAGCCGGCGCTGTTCGCCGAGAACGTGGGCTTCGCCGTCGATCAGCTTGAGGCGGGTACGTCCGGACTCCGAGTCAACCGCGTCGAGGCCGAGCAGCCGGCGCGTGTGCACCATCGGGTCGCTGCCGCGCGCGCAGAAATCGGCGTTCAGATATTGGCCGCCACGGTCGTTGATGTAGCCGGCGTAGACATGGGCCGCGAGCAGGTCGACATAGAAGGGCAGGTCGCGGAAGACACCGTTGTCCGCGAGGAACCCCTCCAGTTCCTCGCGCAGCGTCTGGTGCGTGGCGAAATCGTCGGCGGCGGTTATCGTCACCCGGTCGACGTCGTCGGCGAACCAGATTTCGCGCAGCACGCCGGAGCCGACGCGGGCATCCCACATCCACCGCGTCATCAGCGGATAGCGGTCGGGCACGGTGAAATGCAGCACTTCCGCGGCGAGATCGCGCGCCCAGCGATGCTCCCGGTCGGTTGGAAAACCCGCCACGAAGGTCGCCACGCGCGCGTCGGCGGTTGTCACGTCAGACCAGCCATCGAGCAACTTCGTCAGGCGCTTGCGCATCGCGGTGAAAGCGTTGCCGCCCAGCCAGGCGCCGATCCGTCGGCGAACGGGCGTGACGAAGGCCGCGAGATCGCGGAACTCGGCCTCGCTCATCTCACCGACGCGGCCCTTGCCGAGCACCTCCTCGAACAGGGACGCTTTCAGCGCCAAAGCGCCGACGTAGCGCTCGATGCCGCCCGAGTTCTCCGCCGATTCCGCCAGATCCTCGAAGGCCCGCCTGAGCCTTGGGCCGGACAGGTCGAGCACCGGCCCGGCCGTCGCCGCCTTGCCGCGCAGGGCCGAGAGCGCGCCCATCACGCCGCCGCCTCGGCGACAGCACCGCGGGCGTGCGCCAACGCCGCCATCGCAGCCGATTGTCCCTGGGCGATCGAATCGTCGATGGTCTCCGGGCCGGTCGCCGCCCCGGCCACGAACACGCCCGGTCGCGAGGTGCCCGACATCGACGAATAGCTCGACGCCTTCTCGATATAGCCGTGGCGTTCGAGCTTGACGTCGAACACCGCCGACAGAGTCATGTTGTCGACGTTGGGGTCCATGCCGATGGCGTGCACCACCATGTCGAACGGAATGGTGATCGGCCGTTTGACCAGCGTGTCCTCGCCCTTGACGATCAGCCGTTTGCCATCAGAGGTCACCTCGGCGATGCGCGCCTTGATGTACTTGACCCGGTGCTTCTCCTGGCTCTCCCAGTAGTATTTGTCCTCGTAGAGGCCGAAGGTGCGGATATCCATGTAGTAGATATAGACGTTGCAGTCCGGCAGCTCCTCGCGGATTTCCATGGCGAGGTTGGACGACACCGTGCAGCAGATCTTGGAGCACCATTCGCGGCCGATCTGGCGGTCGCGCGAGCCGACGCAGAGCAGGATGGCGACGCGCTCCGGTTCACGTCCGTCCGAGGGGCAGCGCACGCCCTGGCCGGACGAGATCATCTGCTCAACCTGGGTGGTGGTGACCACGTCCGGATAGGTGCCGAAGCCCCATTCCGGCTTGTTGATCGAATCGAAATGGGTGAAGCCGGTGGCGAGGATGACGGCGCTTGCCTCGATCTTGCTGCCGTCGGCAAGCGTTGCGCTGAAGGCGCCGGGAGTGCCGGCGAAGGTGTTCACCGGCGTGTTCAAATGGATGTCGATCAGCCTGTCGCGCTCGACGCGCTCGACCATGCCGCCGATGGCGTCCTTTGCCCACTCGCCGGACGGCACCAGTCGGGCGTAGCCCGAAAGAATCGGCGCGCCGCCGAGGCGGTCGGCCTTATCGACCAGAACCGCGTCCATGCCGGCGGAAGCGAGCGCGTGCGCCGCCGAGAGCCCCGCAGGTCCGCCGCCGACGACAAGGACCGGATGGCTCATTCCACCGGCCCCGCAATCGCCGCCGTCGTCGCCGGCTTGACATAGCCCGGACCGGAGGTGATGGCACGCTTGGGATCGTAGAGCGTCTCGATCTTGCCCGCCTTGACCTCTTCCAGATAGGCCTCGAACTCGGCCTTGGCCTTCTCCCAGTCGATGCCCAGCTTTTCGAGCAGCTGCTCGAACGGCGAGGCGTGCCAGTGCAGCTGCGCCAGCTTGTAGGGGTGCGCGCCGAGGGCGAGCGCCGCGAACTGGCAGTCGGCCATGATCGGCAGGGCATAGACCTTGCCGACCGCCTTGCCGATCCACTGATTCTTGTCGAGCGTGGTGATGCAGCCGGTGTCATGGCCGATCATCACGTCGGCCTTGGCCTCCTCGACCGCCACCTTGATCTTGCGGTCGATGGCGAATGAACGGGTGAACTCGCGCTCGCCGATGATGTGGCGGAAACCGAAACCGCAGCAGTCGTACCAGGTGGAATAGTCGACCACCTCGGCGCCGAGCGTCTGCAGAAGACCGGTCGAGACCGCGACACGGTCGCCGTTGAGCACCGTATCGTCGTAGATCACGTCCTCCGGCACCATCTTGTAGACGTGGCAGGCCGGATGGACGGTGGCACGGATGCCGCTGACGTCGATCTTCTGGCGTTCACTGATGCGCTGGCGCATCACGTGCAGCCATTCCGAATAGTGGACGATCTCTTCCGGGATCAGCAGCTTGCCGTCGACCAGGCGGCCGAGCTTGCCGAGGATTTTCTTCACCTCCTCGCGCAATTCAGCCGAATGCATCAGGAAGATGCGCATCTCCTTGTAGTTGCCGAACGATGTGCCGCAGTGGACGAGCGGATAGAAGGTGCCCGGCGACAGTCCGCGTGCCTTGGCGGACACGTAGGCCTGATGGAAGTTACGCAGGAACACGGCGGCGAGGCTGACCACGTTGCCGATGCCGGAGCCGTGGTAGTTCCACGCCGTGCACGAGGTCTGGTCGGTCTCGTCGAGATAGGGAATGTCGAGCTGGTTCATCAGCCACATCACGCTCGACGGATAGCCGGGGATGTTGCCGCACTGGCCGCACGACTTGTGGTGCCAGAGGTTGGTCGTGGGGATGCGCTTGTCCCAACCGTAGAGTGTCTTGGCGACGACCGGCTGGTGGCGCTCGTCGATGCGGTGGACGACAATCTCGCCATCCTTCTCGAGCTGCCACATGGCGTCGCGGATGTCCTCGACGCGGTCCTTCCTGGTCAGCATGGAGCGCTTGTCGATGCGCTGCTCGACCCAGGACGTTGCCGTGCGCGCCTCCGCCGGCGTCAGGTTCGACTTCCGCCATTCGTCTCCGAAGCCGCTATAGGCAGGCTGCTTGCTGTTCCCGGGCTTGTCCATCCGGCATGTCCTCCCTT
>CAZSWL010000068.1:0-5472 GCA_964610725.1 uncultured Bauldia sp. | reverse complement strand
TCGGTCTGTGTCGCACCGAGCATATGTTCTTCGACGAGGACCGTATCGTCGCCGTCCGCGAGATGATCCTCGCCGACAGCGAAACCGGGCGGCGGGTCGCGCTCGCCAAGCTGTTGCCGATGCAGCGCAGCGACTTCATCGAACTGTTCGAGCTCATGGCGGGCCTGCCGGTGACCATCCGCCTGCTCGACCCGCCGCTGCATGAGTTCCTGCCCAAGACCGACAACGAAATCGCCGAGGTCGCCAAGGCGATGGGGGTCGATACCCAGCGGCTGCGCGAGCGGGCCCTCGCCCTGCACGAATTCAATCCGATGCTCGGCCACCGCGGCTGCCGGCTGGCGGTGTCGTACCCGGAGATCGCCGAGATGCAGGCGCGTGCCATTTTCGAGGCGGCGATCGAAGTCAGCGCCAGGATCGGCGAGGTCGTCGTTCCCGAAATCATGGTGCCGTTAGTGGCGGTCAAGGGCGAGCTCGACCTGGTCAAGAAGCTGATCGACAAGGTTGCTGTGGAGGTGGCGCAGGAACGCGGCGTCAAACCGCGCTACCAGGTGGGAACCATGATCGAGTTGCCGCGCGCGGCGATCGAAGCAGGCAACATCGCCGAAACGGCCGAGTTCTTCTCGTTCGGCACCAACGATCTGACGCAGACGACCTTCGGCATCTCGCGCGACGACGCCGCCGGCTTCATCGGCGCCTACACCGATGCCGGGATATTCCAGCGGGATCCGTTCGTGACCCTTGATCGCGAGGGCGTCGGCGAGCTGGTCAGGATGGCGGCCGAACGGGGGCGAGCGAGGCGGCAGGGCCTCAAGCTCGGCATCTGTGGCGAGCACGGCGGCGATCCCGCCTCGATCGCCTTCTGCGAGGAAATCGGCCTCGACTACGTGTCCTGCTCGCCGTTTCGCGTGCCGATCGCGCGGCTCGCGGCTGCCCAGGCGGCGCTCCGCCGCCGCGGCGGCCAGGGGGGATCGTCCACAGCCTGAATAATTCCATAGCATCGCCGCCACTTCCTCCAATTGTCGCCCGATTCCCGGAGCCGACTGGCGATGGGCGCTATCGCTTTGTCGGCATTAACCGAGTTTCAAGGTTAATCCAGCATCACTGGCGAATAGGGGTGGGTTGACGGATCGGCTGTCCGCCGATTGTGCCAGTTGGTATGCGTGGAGTAGCGCGTTGGTCGCACGGGGGAGACAGCGTCAGCGGGTCCGGCGGGGACCAGCGCTCGGCCGCGTACTCGCCGTCGGTATGCTCTTCTTCGCGGCCTCGACCGGCACCATCGCCTACCAGGACGCGCTCAGCCGCTTCACCGATCGGGTGGCCAAAGGCGAGCGTTGGCAGGTGCGTCTGGTCGTCAAGCAGGCCGAGGCCGCCACACGGCCCGGCTTCGCCGCCCTGGTCGGCCCGGGGGTGCCCACCGCGACCACCGTCAAGGTTGATCCTGACGTCGACCCCGTGACCACCGCATCGATCAACCCGGCCGATCGGGTCAACCGCTCCGACAAGGCCGACTTCCTCCTGCCGAGCCGCATCAGCGCGGGCGTCATCAAGACGGCGTCGTTGTTTGCGCCGGTCCCGAGCGCGCCGGATCTGGCGCGGGTTGCGTTCGCGCTTCCCGTGCCGGGTGCGCCTGCCAAGGCGGCGACGCCGGCGGTTGCCGAGGCCAAGGCTCCGCCCCCCGCCGCCGCCGACCCGAAGGACGCGGAGGCCGAAGCGCCCAAGCCGACGCTGCTGGCCTATGCGCCGAGCAACGACGACAGCGACGTCAGCAAGCGCTTCGACGCGGTGATGGGCGATGAGGCCAAAAGCGCCAAAGGGGCGGTGATCCTCGATCCGACCATCGATGAGAACCACGCCTGGCTCAATTCGCCGCTGCCGGCCAGCGTCCATTCGGCGACCGAAGTGAGATGCCTGGCTACCGCCATTTACTTCGAGGCGCGCGGCGAGCCCGAGCGCGGTCAGATCGCCGTCGCGCAAGTGGTGCTCAACCGGCTGAAGAACCCCGCCTATCCCAACACCATCTGCAGCGTCGTCTATCAGAACAAGAACGAGCGCAACCGCTGCCAGTTCTCGTTCGCCTGCGACGGCATCCCCGACCGCATAACCGACCGGCGCGCTTGGACTGGTTCGCAGGCGCTGGCGCGCAAGGTGCTCAACGACCGGACCCACCTCTACCTGAGCGACGTCGGCGCCGCCACGCACTACCACGCCGTTTACGTCAGGCCGCGCTGGGCGCGCAGCATGAAGAAGGTGGAGAAGATCGGCCGCCACATCTTCTACAAGACCTACGGTGGCGGCTGGAGCTGAGGCTCAGCCGACCTCGACGTCGAGGGCGAGATCGAGCGCCGGCGCGGAGTGGGTGATCCGGCCCGACGAAATCACGTCGACGCCGGTTTCGGCGATCGCGGCGACCGTTGCCAAAGTGACGTTACCTGATGCCTCGGTGATGGCGCGACCGGCGACGAGGTGAACCGCCTCGCGCATTTCGGCCGGGGCCATGTTGTCGAGCATCACCACATCCGGGCCGGCAACCATCGCCTCGGCGAGCTGATCGAGGCTGTCGACCTCGACCGCGATCTTGACCATGTGACCGGCGCCGGCCCGCGCCTGCTCGATCGCCCGCGTGACGCTGCCAGCGACGGCGATGTGGTTGTCCTTGATGAGGACGGCGTCGTCGAGACCGAAGCGGTGGTTCCAGCCGCCGCCGCAACGCACGGCGTACTTCTCAAGAGCGCGCAGGCCCGGGGTGGTCTTGCGCGTATCGACGATGCGGGCACGCGTGTGCTGGACGCCGGCAACCAGGGCGGCGGTGGCGGTGGCAATGCCGGACAGGTGGCAGAGGAAGTTGAGGGCGGTGCGTTCGGCGGTGAGGATGGCGCGGGCAGGCCCGTCGAGGCGGGCGACCACTGCGGCAGCGGGCACGGTGTCGCCATCGCGGCATTCGGCGTTGAAGCCGACCCGTTTGTCGCACAGGTGGAAGGCGCACTCGGCGACAGCGAGCCCGGCGAGCACGCCGGGCCGGCGGGCAACGATGGCAGCCTTGGCGACTGTGCCGGCAGGTATCGTCGCCGCCGAGGTAATGTCGCCGGCGCGGCCTAGGTCTTCGACGAGCGCCATCCTTGCCGCATCGAGCACGAGATGGCGGGGAAGGGTCGCAAGCTCGGCCGGATCAACCATTCGTCGACCTCACCGTCCGGTTCCGCCGGACCGCTGGTTCGCGCGATCTTGGCGCTTCATGCCGGAGCAACCGCGAGCGCCGGCGCGCCGCCGATCTGTTCGGCCTGCGCGAGCGTTATGAACGCGCGGTGGCGCCAGGCAGTGGCATGGTGCGGAAAATCCGAGCGGTAGTGGCCGCCGCGACTTTCGGTGCGGGCCACCGCCGCCGAGGCAATCACGCGCCCGGCGGTCAGCATGTTGCGGAAACGGAGCGATCCGCACGTCCTGTCGAGATCGGCGATGATCGCAAGTGCCTTGCCGAGACCGTCACGGTCGCGAACGACGCCGACATGGTCGCTCATCGTCCGGCGCAGCAAGGTGACGTCATCGCTATTTGCCGGAACTTCCGACAGATCATCCTCGGCGAGGACGGTCGCGGTCGCCCGCCCGGGCGCGCGCAGACGTCCCCCGATGTCGGCCGCGACGCGGGCGGCGAACACCACCGCCTCGAGCAGGGAGTTGGAGGCAAGGCGATTGGCGCCGTGAGCGCCGGTCGAGGCCGTCTCGCCGCATGCCCACAGGCCGTCGAGGGTGGAACGGCCGTTGGCGTCGGTGAGGACGCCGCCCATGTGGTAGTGCTCGGCGGGGGCGATCGGTATCAGCTCGCGCGCTGGATCGATACCGGCCTGCCGGCACGAGCGGTAGACGGTGGGAAACAACTCGGCGAAGGCGTCGCCGATCGCCTCGTGGCAATCGAGAAAGGCGCCATGGCCGGCGACAAGCTCGGCATGGATGGCGCGGGCAACCACGTCGCGCGGGGCAAGTTCGGCATCGGGATGGACGCCGACCATGAAGCGCTCGCCGGCGGCATTGACCAGACGCGCGCCCTCGCCGCGCAGCGCCTCGGTGGCGAGCGGCGCCGGATCGCGACCGATGGCGAGGGCCGTCGGGTGGAACTGGACGAACTCGGCGTCGGCGACAACGGCGCCGGCGCGGGCAGCCATGCCGAGACCGGCGCCGGCCGCCTCGACCGGGTTGGTGGTGACGGCGTAGAGGTGGCCGACGCCGCCGGTGGCAAGAACGACGGCACGGGCGGACAGGCGGAACCCGGGGCCGCCGGGGAGACGACGCACGGTGAGGCCGGTGACGCCGCCATCGTCGGTCAGCAGGGTCTCGGCGACATAGCCCTCCCACACGCGTATCGACGGCGTCCGCTGCACCGCCGCCACCAACGCGGCCATGATCGCGGCGCCGGCCGCATCGCCGCCCACGTGCACGACGCGGCGCTCCGAGTGGGCGGCCTCGCGCGACATGGCGAGTTGGCCGGCAAGATCGCGATCGAAGGGAACGCCGTAGGCGAGCAGATCATGGATGCGGGCAGGCGCCTCCGACACCATCAGACGGGCAACCTCCTCGTCGACGATGCCGTCGCCGGCGCGAATGGTGTCGGCGAGGTGCTTGTCGATCGTGTCGCCGGGGGACATTGCCGCGGCGATGCCTCCCTGCGCCCAGGCCGACGACGCCCCCTGCCCGATCGGCGCAGCGGTCACCACGGTCACCGGGCGCGGCGCCAGGCGCAGCGCGCAGAACAGGCCGGCAACCCCGCCGCCGACAATGATCACGTCGTCAGCGAGAAAGTTAGCGGTGGCCTGGCGAGTATGCATCGGTGCGGATTCCCACGCGGCGATCGGTGCGGCCTGCGCAGGTCGGCGCAAGCCGGTCAGCTCTTCAGGTTGATCATGCGCTCGACGGCGGCGCGAGCGCGGTCGGCGACCAGCGGGTCGATCACCACCTCCTCCTTGAGATCCACCAGACTGTCGAGAATGTTGGCGAGCGTAATGCGCTTCATGTGCGGACACAGGTTGCAGGGGCGGATGAACTCGACATCGGGCACCTCCGCGGCGACGTTGGAAGCCATCGAGCACTCGGTGACCAGCAGCACCTTGGCCGGGCGGTGTTCGAGCACCCAGTTGCTCATCTTGGCGGTCGAGCCGGTGAAATTGGCCTCGGCAAGCACGTCGGGCGGGCACTCCGGATGTGCCAGAATCTCGACGCCGGGGTTGGCGGCGCGGTATTCGCGCAGTTCCGCGCCGGTGAAGCGCTCATGAACCTCGCAGGAGCCATGCCAGGCGATGATCCTCACCTTGGTCTGCGACGCCACCCAGTCGGCGAGGTAGCGGTCGGGCAGAAAGATCACCTCATCTGCGCCGAGGCTCTCGACGACATCGACCGCATTCGACGAGGTGCAGCAGATGTCGCTCTCCGCCTTTACCTCGGCCGAGGTGTTGACGTAGCTGACCACCGGAACACCGGGATAGC
>CAZSWL010000067.1:0-3269 GCA_964610725.1 uncultured Bauldia sp. | reverse complement strand
AGCCGAATGTCGCGCTTCTCGAACGGCTGCGCTTCGCTACACCGTCCGAACTGCCGCCCTACCTGATGCTTGCGCCCCGCTGATCAACATCGCGATGGCCGAACCGACCGTTTCGCTGTAAGGCGCAGAGACGGCAAATGGTGGATCGGCTTGAACCGGTATCCCATGCCTGCAGAATCGATCAGCGCGGCGTCGGCGCCTCCGGATGAAGCAGCCCTTCCGCTTTTAGATCCGACCAAAGCGTCGACGGGATTGGCGTGTCGCGCCATTGCAGAAGTTGCGCGAACTCGTCGGGACTTCGCGTTCCGGGGATAACGCTGGCGACGAGCGGGTGAGCCATCGGGAACTGCAACGCGGCTGCGGGCAAGGGCGTGTGGTGAGCGGCGCAAACGCGCTCCAGTCTCGCCACCCGGTCCTGAATCTCGGCTGGGGCGGCAGCGTAGTTCCAAGTCGCGCCACCGACCAGTACGCCGGAGTTGAACGGCCCGCCGATCACCAGTCGCACGCCGCGCCGGGCGCAGCGGGGGAAGAATTGATCCAGTCCTGCCTGTTCCAGCAGCGTGTAGCGACCGGCAAGCAAAAAAAGGTCCCAATCGCCGTGGTCCAACGCGCGCTCCAGAACCTCGATCTCGTTGACGCCGATCCCGATCGCCGACACGTGTCCCGACCGGCGCAACGCTTCCAGAGCACGGTATCCGCCCGTCGTTGCATCCTGAAAATGACGGGCCTCGTCGTCGGGGGACGCGTGAGTGAACGGGCCGATGTCGTGCATGAACAGGATGTCAATTCGATCGCGGCCCATCCGCTGCAGACTGTCCTCGAAGGAGCGCATAACCCCGTCGTAGCTGTAGTCGTAGACGGGATGGAATCGCAGCGGACGGGGCCATCCGCGAGCTGCCGGGTCGTCGGCTGGTCCAGGCTTCAGAAGCCGCCCAACTTTGGTCGACAGGATGATCCCGTCACGATCTCGCACCGCATCCCCGATGCGCCGCTCGGAAAGTCCAAATCCGTAGAAGGGAGCCGTGTCGAAATACCGAATTCCCGATTCAAGCGCAGCATTGAGGGTCCCGATCGCCGCGAATTCGGCAACGGGGTCGAGAAGACCTCCCAACGGCGCTCCGCCGAATCCCAGCAACGGAAGCTCCATGCGAGGCATCGATCTAATCTCCTCTCGTGCGCAGGCCAATTTTGGAGTGAATGTATCGCGCGCATCAACCGTCCGGCACCCTTAATATGTCGCACGGAGAATCCTCCCATGCCGGCGGCCCATTGGATCGATTGTTGTGAGTTGTCTTTGGTGAGCGCGTCGGGGCTCGAACCCGAGACCTGCTGATTAAAAGTCAGCTGCTCTACCGACTGAGCTACGCGCTCGTCGCCTGCTCTGGCGGGTGCGGCGGACCCTATAAGTGGCCCCCAAAGCGGTCAAGCGGACCCGGCGCAGCCGGCCGCCACGACGCGACCGGACCACGCCGCGATGCTATCATCGCGCGCCAGGAGGGTCGAACATGAGTCGTGCGGTCGCCCTCGTCCTTGCCGTGATGATGTCGGCGGTGCTGTCGGCGCCCGCCGCGGCCGGGTCGCCGTCGCTCGGCGAGGCCGATCGTGCCGCCATCCGTTCGCTGATCGCGAGCCAGATCGCCGCCTTCGAACGCGACGACGGCGCCGCCGCCTACGCCATGGCCTCCCCCGGCATCCAGGAGATCTTCCCCACGGTCGAAAGCTTCATGGCCATGGTGGAGGGCGGCTACGGGCCGGTCTACCGGCCGCGCGCCCTCGCCTTCGGCCCGCTCACCGTCACCGAGCAGGGGCCGGTGCAGGCAGTGTTCGTCACCGGTCCGCACGGCCACGACTACGTCGCCCTCTATTCGCTGGAGCGTCAGGCCGACGGCGGCTGGAAGATCAGCGGCTGCACGCTCCACGGCGACGACCGGCCCGGAGTCTAGCTGCGCGGCGCGATGTCGCCGCGTGCCCAGCCCGCCTCGGTCGCGGCGATGAAGTCGGCAAGCCGGCCGGAGGTAATGGCGGCGCGCAGGCCCGCCGTCAGGCTCTGGTAATAGGCGAGATTGACCTCGGTCAGCAGCATCGCTCCGAGCATCTCGCCGGATTTGATCAGATGGTGGAGGTAGGCGCGCTGATAGTCGCGCGCGGCAGCATAATCCGACGTCTCGTCGAGCGGGCGCGGGTCGTCGGCGTGGCGGGCGTTCTTGAGGTTGATCTTGCCGAAGCGGGTGTAGGCGATGCCGTGACGACCGCCGCGGGTGGGCAGCACGCAGTCGAACATGTCGACGCCGCGGGCGACCGCCGCCACGATGTCGGCCGGCGTCCCCACCCCCATCAGGTAGCGCGGCCGCTCCGCCGGCAGGACCGGCACCGTCGTCTCGATCATGGCGAGCATGGTCGCTTGCGGCTCGCCGACGGCGAGCCCGCCGATGGCGTAGCCGTCGAAGCCGACGGCGGCGAGCGCCTCGGCCGACGCGACGCGGAGTGCCGCCACGTCGCCGCCTTGAACGATCGCGAACAGCGCCGGCCCCTCGCCGGCAAAGGCGCGGTGCGAACGCTCCGCCCAGCGCAGCGAACGGCGCATGGCGCGCTCGACGTCGGCGGCCGGCGCCGGCAGGGCGATGCATTCGTCGAGCTGCATGCGGATGTCGGAGCCGATCAGGGCCTGGATCTCCAGTGAGCGCTCCGGCGTCAGCCGGTGGCGCGAGCCGTCGAGGTGGGACTGGAAGGTGACGCCGTCGTCGTCGACCTCTCTCAGCTTGGCCAGCGACATCACCTGGAAGCCGCCCGAATCGGTGAGGATCGGCCACGGCCAGCGGGCGAAGCGGTGGAGGCCGCCGAGGGCGGCGATCGCCTCGGCGCCGGGCCTCAGCATCAGGTGGTAGGTGTTGGCGAGGATGACGTCGGTGCCGAGCGCCCGCACCTCCTCGGCGCGGATCGCCTTGACCGTGCCGGCGGTGCCGACCGGCATGAACGCCGGAGTGCGGATGACGCCGCGCGGGGTCGCGATCTCGCCGGCGCGGGCGGCGCCGTCGCCGGCGGTGATGCGGAAGGCGAAGCCGTTCACCGCCCGCCCTCGGGATAAAGCAGGCAGGCATCGCCGTAGGAATAGAAGCGATAGCCGGCGTCGACGGCGTGGCGGTAGGCGGCGAGCATGGTTTCGCGGCCGCAAAAGGCCGACACCAGCATGAACAGGGTGGAGCGCGGCAGGTGGAAGTTGGTGATCAGCAGGTCGACGGCGCGGAAGCGGTAGCCGGGGACGATGAACA
>CAZSWL010000066.1:0-10639 GCA_964610725.1 uncultured Bauldia sp. | reverse complement strand
AGGTGGACATGAGCACGATGGTGGCGCTGAGGCGGCAGTACCGCGACCTGTTCGAGAAGAAGCACGGCGTCAAGCTCGGCTTCATGGGGCTGTTCGTGAAGGCGTGCGTGCAGGCGCTGAAGGAGATTCCGGCGGTCAACGGCGAGATCGACGGCGCCGACCTGGTCTACAAGAATTACTACCACGTCGGCGTCGCCGTCGGCAGCGAGCGCGGTCTGGTGGTGCCGGTCGTGCGCGACGCCGCTGTCAAGTCGCTGGCAGCGATCGAGAAGGAGATCGCCGAGCTCGCCGGCCGCGCCCGCAGCGGCACCCTCAAGCTCGAGGAGATGCAGGGCGGCACCTTCACCATCACCAACGGCGGCATCTACGGCTCGCTGATGTCGACGCCGATCCTCAACGCGCCGCAGTCGGGCATTCTCGGCATGCACAAGATCGAGGAGCGGCCGGTGGCGGTGGCCGGCAAGGTCGAGGTGCGGCCGATGATGTACGTGGCGCTCAGCTACGACCATCGCATCGTCGACGGCCGCGAGGCGGTGACCTTCCTGGTCCGCGTCAAGGAGGAGCTGGAAGACCCGCAGCGGCTGGTGCTCGACCTCTAGGGCGGTCGCCACCCTTGGCGATCAGGCTATTTGCGCTGGCAGGACTGGTGGCGGTGCCGGCGGTGGTGGCCGCGGCCGACGTCGAGCGGGGCGATCTCCTCACGGTGCTTTCCGCCGCTCTCTATCCGGTCGAGGTGATGGCCTACTGCCACCGGGAAGTCGCCGCCGACCCGGCGGTACAGGCGGCCGGTGAACGGTGGAACGAGCGCAATGCGCCGCTGCTCGCCACCCTCGAGGACAAGGCGAAGGCGGCGGGCATTGGCGACGAGGCGCGCCGGCAGGCCGATGAGCGAGCGCTCGCCGACATCAAGACGGCGGTCGCCGGTCAGGCCGACAAGCCGGCCTATTGCCGCCTGCTCGCCCGGGTGATCGACGCCGGCTACTTGGACATCGACCAGCGCGACGACCTCAGGCCGGCGCTCAAGCGCATCTTGGCGACGCAGTAGCCGGCTCCGGCCGTGCCTGGTTCGGCTGACAGTCGCCCGGCGAGCAGCTATCAGTTGCCACGGGACCACTCTGGCGGAGGCTTAAGCGCATGGCTGATTCCTACGACCTTGCCGTCATCGGCAGCGGACCGGGCGGCTATATCTGCGCCATCCGCGCCGCCCAGCTCGGACTCAGCGTAGCCGTCGTCGAAAAGCAGCCGACCTTCGGCGGCACCTGCCTCAACATCGGCTGCATCCCGTCGAAGGCGCTGCTCCACACCTCTGAGATGTTCGAGACGGCGGGGCGTGAGTTCGCCGGCTTCGGCATCGACATCGCCGCGCCGAAGCTCGACCTCGCCAGAATGCTCGCCCACAAGGATGCCGCCGTGGCGGCGAGCGTGGCCGGGGTCGAGTACCTGTTCAAGAAGAACAAGATCGATACGCTGCGCGGCACCGGCGCGATCGCCGGGCCCGGCAAGGTCACCGTCACCGCCCAGCCCGGCGAAAGCCGCGTGGTGGCGGCGCGGACCATCGTCATCGCCACCGGTTCGGTTTCGGCGCCGCTCGCCGGCGTCGAGATCGACGAGCGGCGCATCGTCACGTCGACCGGGGCGCTGGTGCTCAAGCAAGTGCCGCGACGGCTGGCGGTAATCGGCGCCGGCGTCATCGGCCTCGAGCTCGGCTCGGCGTGGCGGCGGCTCGGCGCCGAGGTGACGGTGATCGAGTTCCTCGACCGCATCCTGCCCGGAATGGACGGCGAGGTGGCCCGTCAGGTCCAGCGCATCCTGACCAGACAGGGCATGAGCTTCCGGCTGGCCAACAAAGTCGCCGCCGTCGACGGCAAGGGTAAGGCGCTCGCGGTCGCGGTCGAGCCGGTCGCCGGCGGACGCGGCGAGACGGTTGAGGCCGACGTCATGCTGGTCGCCGTCGGCCGCCGCCCCTACACCGACGGGCTCGGTCTCGATGCCGTCGGCGTCAAGCGCGACGAGCGCGGCCGGGTCGTCGTCGACGACCGGTTCCAGACCAGCGTCGCCGGCATCGCCGCCATCGGCGACGCCATCGCCGGGCCGATGCTCGCCCACAAGGCGGAGGACGAGGGCATCGCCGTGGCCGAGATCGCCGCCGGCAAGGCGGGCCACGTCAACTACGACGTGATCCCGAGCGTGGTCTACACCGCGCCGGAGGTCGCCGCGGTCGGCCGTAGCGAGGAGGAGCTGAAAGAGGCCGGCGTCGCCTACCGGGTCGGCAAGTTCCCCTTCTCCGCCAACGGCCGCGCCCGCGCCATGGGCGCCAAGGACGGCTTCGTCAAGTTGCTGGCAGACGCCGCCAGCGACCGCGTGCTCGGCTGCCACATCATCGGCCCGTTTGCGGGCGAGCTGATCGCCGAAGCGTGCGTGGTGATGGAATTCGCCGGCGCCGCCGAGGATCTCGCCCGGGTCTGCCACGCCCATCCGACCCTGTCGGAGGCGGTGCGCGAGGCCGCCTTCGCCGCCTGGTCGCAGCCGATTCACATGTGAAAAAAAGCGCCGGCAGGACGCCGGCGCATTTGTGCCGATCGATCCGGCGTGGCCTACTCGGCCGGCGCCACTTCGGTGGCCTCGTTTGATTGGGTCGCCGTCTGCTTGAGATACGCCAGCAGAGCCGGGTCGATCGCCGTCGCCTCGACCACCTGCTCGTCGCTTGGAGCCGTGGCCGTCGCCTCGGTCGGCGTGCTCGTGTCGGTCGGCGTCGCCTGGACGGTCATCTGATGATGGAAATCACAGGCCGACGCCGCTCCGTCGAACAGCGCCGTCACGGCGAACGCGGTTACGGAGGCGGTCAGAACGCGCATGGGGTGATCCTCCGTTGCACGCGGACCGGCATGACGCCGATCCAGCCGCCAGACTACCGCTATCGGCCGACGGGCGCAAAGACCGCGGCGATCACATCGCCGCGAGCGGGTCAACGGCGCCGGTCGGCGAAAGTGAACCAGCCAACGCCGGCAAGCACCAGGGCGGCGCCGGCGACACTGGCCGGGGTGAGGGCCTCGCCGAGCACGATCACCGCCAGGATGATGGTCATCACCGGCGACAAGGTGCCGATGGTGGCATTGGCCTGGGCGGAGATGCGGTGCAGCGCGGCGTTGAGGAAGAATGACGGCAGCACCGTCGCGCCGACGGCGATCGCGACCGACAGCGCCAGCACGTGCGGGCCGACGGCGAGATCGCCGGCCGCATGGGTCAGCAGGAACTGGAGGAAGGCGCCGGCCGCCGCTCCGCTCATGGCAATGCAGGTGAACAGGCGCGGCCCCATTGTCGCGATCAGCGGCTTGGCGAGAAGCTGGTAGAGGGCGAAGGCGATGGCGGCGGCGAGCACCAGGCCGGCGCCGACGACAATGCCGGTCCCGAGGCTCGCCGCCTTCTCGGCGAAGATCAGCGCCAGTCCGGCGTAGCTGACGGCGATCGCGGCGAGCGCGGCGACGCGCATCGGCTGGGCGAAGAACAGCGCCCCGAAGACGACCACGAACAGCGGATAGGTGAACAGGATCAGCCGTTCGAACTGGGCGGAGATGTACTCGAGGCCGAGAAAGTCCATGTAACTGGCGAACCAGTAGCCGAGGACGCCGACCGCGGCGGCGCGCGCGGCGGTCGTCGGCGTCGGCAGCGGGGCTCCTCGCCGACGGCGGTCGCGGACGGCGAAGAGCCAGATGGCAACGTAAAACGGCACCGCGAAGCCCATGCGCAGCGCCAGCAATGTCGTGGCGTCGACCGCCTGGCCGTAGGCGAGCTTGACGATGATCGCCTTGGTCGAGAACAAGAGCGCGCCGGCGGCGGCGAACAGATAGCCGAGCTCGGCGTGGCCGCGGCCGCGGTCGGGCAGGGCAAGCGACCATGGCGGGGTTTCCGCCGACAGCGTCGACGGTGGCAGAAGATCGCGGTTGGCGGTCATTGGACGATCGTCGTTCCTGTTGGCGGACGATCGCTGTGTGAGGCCGGCGATGCGATCGTCCGCGCGCCGGCCGGATGGGTCTCGATCAGACGCCGCCGGTGCGCGCGGGGCGCACGATAAGCCAAAGCGATTTGCGGGCGGCGGTCATGGCCCCGTGGTTAGCACGATCGCCGACGGCGGCGAAAGAGGCGCTGGTCACGCCCGCGGATGGGCCTTCTCGTACACCGCCAGCAGACGCTCGCTGTCGACGGCGGTGTAGATCTGGGTGGTCGACAGGCTGGCGTGGCCGAGGAGCTCCTGGATGGAACGCAGATCGCCGCCGTCGGCGAGCAGGTGGGTGGCGAAGGAGTGGCGCAGCGCGTGCGGCGTGGCGCCGTCGGGCAGGCCGAGCGCGCTCCTTAGCTTCACCATCGCGCGCTGGACGATGCGCGGGCTGAGGGGGCCGCCGCGGGCGCCGACGAACAACGGGCCGCCGGGACCGGGCGCATAGGGGCACTGACGCAGGTAATCGGCGATCGCCGCCGTCACCACCGGCAGCACCGGGACGATGCGTTCCTTGCCGCCCTTGCCCCTGACGCGCAGGGCGTCGTTCAGCCGGCGCGGCGCCTCGCCGCGGGTGATCGCCAGCGCCTCAGAAATGCGCAGGCCGGTGCCGTACAACAGGGTGAGAATGGCGGCGTTGCGAGCGGCGATCCACGGCTCCTCGTCGAGGGCGTTGGCGCGGGCGGTGACGGCGCGGGCGGCGGCCGGCGCCAGCGGCCGCGGCAGGGTGCGCTTGCGGCGCGGCAGGCGAATGGCGCGCAGCGCCGCGCCGTTGGCGCTGCCGCTCCTCTCCAGGAAGCGGACGAACGAGCGGACGCCGGCGATGCCGCGCGCGACCGTCGGCGAACCGACCCCCTGGTTGCGCCGCGCCGCCATGAAGGCGCGGACGTCGGTGGTGGTCAGCTCGGCGAGATCGGCGAGCCGCGGTGGACCGCCGCGGTAGGCGGTCAGGAAGGACAGGAACTGGCCGACGTCGCGCGAATAGGCTTCGACGGTCTTGGCCGCCAGCCGGCGCTCGCTCGCCAAATGGCGGCGCCAACGCTCGACCACCGCCAGCACATCGGGGGCGGCGTTGATCAGGGGGCGGTCGTGACTGTCGATGCGGGCCATGGTGGCCATTCTACGTGGCGCCGGTGTCGAAGACCTTACCGGCGGCTCACGCAATGGCGTTCATTCGCGTCAGAACGACGGGCCGTCCGTCGGGATCGCGCAGCAAGACGAACCGGCCCCAGGTTGCATCCTGTGCGGGCCAGAGAACGGTTGCTCCAGCCGTAGTAGCGCGCCGTTCACAGGCATCGGGATCGGCCACCACGAAACGCAAGGCAGGAGCGCCGGCTGTGCTACCGGCGGGAAAGACATCCCTGTCGTCGTGGCCACGGTCGTTCCGATGAAGCACTATATCGTTACCGCCCGATCGGATGACCACAATGATTTCATCCTCGAAGACAGTGGGAAGGTTCAACAGGCCAGCATAGAACGCGCGTGCGTTCGCCAGATTGGCGACGAAGAGGGATGACGCCTTCAAAGCTTTGGATGTCCATGGCGATCATCCTGTGAATGTGCGCTATGCGATCGACTGGCCGGTTTTCTTCCAGTCGGCGAGGAAGGCGGCGAGGCCCTTGTCGGTGAGCGGGTGGTTGATGAGGGCACGCAGAACCGACGGCGGCACCGTGGCGACGTCGGCGCCGGCGAGCGCGACCTCCTTGACGCTGACCGGCGTGCGCATCGAGGCGGCGAGAATCTGCGTCGTCAGCGCCTTGTCGTTATCGTAGATGGTGCGGATCTCGCCGATGAGGTCGACGCCGGTCTCGCCGATGTCGTCGAGCCGGCCGATGAACGGCGAGATGTAGGTCGCTCCGGCCTTGGCGGCGAGCAGCGCCTGGTTGGCCGAGAAGCACAGCGTGACGTTGACCTTGTGGCCGCGCTCGCTCAACCTGCGGCAGGCCTTGAGGCCGTCCCAGATGAGCGGCACCTTGATCACGACGTTGCCGGCAATCTCGGCGAGCTTGTGGCCCTGGGCGATCATGTCGTCGAACTCGGTGGCGGTGACCTCGGCGGAAACCGGGCCGGGAACCGCCGCGCAGATCTCGGCGATCACCTCGTGGATGGGCCGGCCGGTCTTGGCGACCAGCGACGGGTTGGTGGTGACGCCGTCGATCACGCCCATGCCGGCGAGGTCGCGGATTTCGTCGATGTCGGCAGTGTCGGCGAACAGCTGCATTGGCCTGATCTCCTGCGCCGTCGTGGACGGCAACCTTGCGGCTTTCATTTAAGGCAATCAGGCGCCATCGTCAGCCCGCCCGCACCGGGCAGCAACGGAGATTCGCCGAGATTTGGCCGTCGATTCGATCGTTTCGGTGCTGGTGCCGGTTGCCGTCGCCGCACCCTACACCTACCGCGTGCCGGCCGGCACCGCGCCCGGCGCCATCGTCGCGGTGCCGCTCGGTACCCGCGAGGTGGTCGGCGTGGTGTGGGACGATCCGCCCGATCGCGACATCGGCCACAACCGCCTGCGCGATGTCGCCGAGGTATTTGACGCACCGCCGCTCGGCCGCGAAATCCGCCGCTTCGTCGACTGGGTCGCCAACTACACGCTGACCAGCCGTGGCATGGTGCTGCGCATGGTGTTGCGCGCGCCAGGGGCGCTGGCGCCCGAGCAGCCGGTGGCGGGGGTGCGCCGCGGCGGTGCGGCGCCGGAGCGCATGACCGAGGCGCGCCGGCGCGTGCTTGCCCGGCTGGAGGGCGATCTTGCCTGGTCGAAGAGCGGCCTCGCCGCGGTCGCCGGTGTCTCGCCGAGCGTGGTGGAAGGGCTGATCGCCGCCGGCACGCTCGAGGTGGTGATGATGCCGGCCGAGCCGCCGGCGCCGGAGCCGGAGCCGGACTACGCCCGCGTGGTTCTTTCGGCGGAGCAGGAGCACGCGGCCGCAGTCCTGCGTCAGGCGGTCGTCGCCGGCAGCGCTTCGGTGACGCTGATCGACGGGGTTACCGGCTCCGGCAAGACGGAAGTCTACTTCGAGGCGGCGGCGGCGACGCTGGCTGCGGGCCGCCAGGTGCTGATCCTGTTGCCGGAGATCGCGCTCACCGCCGATTTCCGCGAGCGCTTCGCCGCCCGCTTTGGCGTTCGCCCGGCGGAGTGGCACTCGGAGGTGGCGCCGAAGCGACGCGAGAGGGTGTGGCGCGGGGTCGCCGACGGCACCGTCGCCGTGGTCGCCGGCGCCCGCTCGGCCCTCTTCCTGCCGTTCAGCAATCTCGGCCTGATCGTCGTCGACGAGGAGCACGACCTTGCCTACAAGCAGGAGGACCGCGTCTTCTATTCCGCCCGCGACATGGCGGTGGTGCGCGGCCACCTCGCCGGCTTTGCGGTGGTGCTGTCGTCGGCGACGCCGTCGATCGAAAGCCGGGTCAACGCCGATGCCGGGCGCTACGCGCGTATCGTGCTCAGCGAGCGCCATCTGGCGGCGCCGCTGCCCGCCATCGGCGCGATCGATCTGCGCGAGCACCAGCCCGAGCGCGGCCGCTTCCTGTCGCCGCCGCTGGTCGCCGCGGTTGCCGAAACGCTGGCCGAGAAGCAGCAGACGCTGCTCTTCCTCAACCGGCGCGGCTACGCCCCGCTCACCCTCTGCCGCACCTGCGGCCACCGCTTCCACTGCCCGAACTGCTCGACCTGGCTGGTCGAGCATCGCTTCCGCGGCGTGCTGATGTGCCACCACTGCGGCCATTTCGAAAAGCGGCCGCCGACATGCCCCCATTGCGGCGACAGCGACAGCCTGACGGCGGTGGGCCCCGGCATCGAGCGCCTCGGCGAGGAGGTCGCGGCCCGCTTTGCCGAGGCGCGCACGATCGCGCTGTCGAGCGACATCGTCGGCGGGGTGAAGCGCCTGAGGCACGAGCTCGCGGCCATCGCCAGGGGCGAGGTCGACATCGTCATCGGCACCCAGCTGATCGCCAAGGGCCATAATTTTCCGCTGCTGACCCTGGTCGGGGTGGTCGATGCCGACCTCGGCCTCGCCTACGGCGACCCGCGCGCGGCCGAGCGCACTTTCCAGCTGCTTTCCCAGGTGACCGGCCGCGCCGGCCGCGCGGGCGGTGCCAGCCGGGCGCTGCTGCAGACGTGGGCGCCCGACCACCCGGTCATCCAGGCGATCGTGTCGGGGGAGCGGGAGGCCTTCTACGCCCGCGAGATCGGCGAGCGCCACGCCGCCCGGCTGCCGCCGTTCGCCCGCCTTGCCGCGCTCATCGTGTCGGGCCTCGAGCGGAGCGAGACGCAAGCCTACGCGACGGCGCTGAGGCGGAGCGCGCCGGCCGCCGATGCGATCGACGTGCTCGGCCCGGCGGAAGCGCCGCTTGCCGTTGTGCGCGGGCGCCATCGTTACCGCCTGCTGGTGCAGGCGGCGCGCGCGGTCGACCTGCAGGGCTTTATCCGCGCCTGGCTGGCGACAGCGCCGAAAGCGCGCGCCTCGCTCCGCGTCCAGGTCGACATCGACCCGCAAAGCTTCCTGTGAGGGCGGTTCAGAGGTCGTCGAGGTAGCCGAAGCGCGCCATCTGCGCGCGGTGAGCGGTCACGATCCGTTCGACCTGGTCCTTGGACAGCACCTCGCGCCACCCGCCGGAGCGCCCGACGCGAAAAAAGTTGTCGGTGGCAAGCGATGACTTCAGGTGCATGCCCTCCGCTTCCTCCTTGCGGCGCAGCGCCTGGAATTGCGCCGCCGCTACGGCCCTGCGCACCTGGGCCGGCGACGCTTTGATGCCGGCGTGGCGGGCGAAGCGGGCGAAGGCCGTCTGCGGGTCGGCCACCATGTCCTCGTAGCGCATGACGTTGACCGAGGGCTGCGGGATCCGCGTCCAACTCTCGACGTTCTGGCTCCACGAGCTGGTTGGCTCGTGCGCAACGCCGGGATTGGTCAACGAATAGCCGACAGAGCCCATGACCTTGATGGCCTGGTCGAGCGACCAGCCCATGTGTGGTGCCAGAGAGCAGGCGACATCGAGGGGATTGCGCACGAGGTATGTAGCGCCGCGGGTGACGTCGTTGTTTATGGTCGGAACGCCGCCGATGTTGAGGACGGCGAGATGGGTTTTGACAAACAGCACCCCGCGGGCGTTGGCGGCCAGCGCCGCCTGGGCGCGTGGGCGCGCCGCCGATACCTTCGACCAGGCCTCGGCTCCGGTTCCGGGCGGCAGGAAGGGGGAGAAATGACGGAACCACGCCTCCGAGATGCTGCACTCCTCGAGGCGGTTGATGTCGACCTTGCCCGACCTGCCCGCGATCACCTCGTTCAATGCGTAGTGAAAGCAGCGCAGCCAGGTGTTGCCCGAGCGCGGGTACGAGGCGAGCCAGTAGATCCCCAGGGAGGCTTGCGGGGATGGTCGGCGGGCGAGGGTGTTCGGACTGGTCATGAGTCGCGCGATCGCAAGCGGTAGTGACACCATAGGACGGGTGTCGGCAAGAGGCCAAACGCACGGGCCTGCCGCGAGCGCACCCGTATTGCCCTCATGTATGGCCTATGCTAAGCGAACCGGCGATTTTGCGGGCGCGGCTGGTCACGCGGCGAACCTTCCCGAAAATCAATCCGTTCAATGCCGTGCGACCACGGGCCGGGCCACGTCCCGATCGGGCCCACCGTCCAGTGTAAGAGGTCAGGGTGGTCGAAGGAACATCGGTCATAGCGGGCGTTGGCGAGCGCTACGCGAGAGCGCTGTTCGATCTCGCGCGCGAGGCCGATGCACTGGCCACGGTCGAAGGCGACCTCGATCGATTCGCGGCGCTGCTCGCCGAAAGCGGCGACCTGGCGCGGCTGGTGAGGAGCCCGGTGTTCTCCGCCGAGGAGCAAGGCCGCGCCGTGGCGGCGGTGCTGGCCAAGGCCGATATCGGCGGACTGGTCGCCAATCTCGTCAAGGTGACCGCCGCCAACCGGCGCCTGTTCGTGCTGCCGGCCATCATCACCGCCTTCAAGCGCCTCGCCGCCGAGGAGCGCGGCGAGGTCGCGGCGCAGGTGACCAGCGCCGAATCGCTCGCCGAGCGGCACATCGCCGCGCTGACGGCCGGGCTCGCCGCAGCCCTCGGCAAGGACGTAACCCTTGACGCCCGCGTCGATCCCGCGCTGATTGGTGGGCTCATCGTCAAGGTGGGAAGCCGTATGATCGACGGCTCGCTGAAAACGAAGCTCAATCGCCTCAGGCTGGCCATGAAAGAGATTGGCTGATGGAAATCCGAGCGGCAGAAATTTCCGCGATCCTCAAGGCGCAGATCAAGAACTTCGGCAAGGAGGCGGAGGTTTCCGAGGTCGGCCAGGTGCTGTCGGTCGGCGACGGCATCGCCCGCATCTACGGCCTCGACAATGTGCAGGCCGGCGAGATGGTCGAGTTCCCGGGCGGCATCCGCGGCATGGCGCTCAATCTGGAGAGCGATAACGTCGGCGTCGTCATCTTCGGTCCCGACCGCGGAATCAAGGAAGGCGACACGGTCAAACGCACCGGCGCCATCGTCGAGGTGCCGGCCGGCGAGGGCCTGCTCGGCCGCGTCGTCGATGCCCTCGGCAACCCGATCGACGGCAAGGGGCCGATCGAGGCGGAGGAGCGCCGGCGGGTCGACGTCAAGGCGCCGGGCATCATCCCGCGCCGCTCGGTGCACGAGCCGATGCAGAC
>CAZSWL010000065.1:0-2863 GCA_964610725.1 uncultured Bauldia sp. | reverse complement strand
GCCCAACATCTATGGCGGGCTCGCCGGGCGGCTGCTCGCCGTGCCGACGATCAACGTGGTGACCGGCCTCGGCACCGTGTTCATCGACCGCACGCGGCTGACGGCGCTGGTCGAGCGGCTCTACCGGGCGGCGTTTCGCCGCTCGCGGGCCGTGTTCTTCCAGAACGACGACGACCTCGGCGCCTTCCGGGCGCTGGGGCTGGTGGCGGAGGGGACCGGCGCCGTGCTGCCCGGTTCGGGCGTCGACCTCGCCGCGTTCCACCCGGCGCCGAGCGCTCACACGGACGACGGCGACATGCATTTCCTCTTCGTCGGGCGGCTGTTGCGCGAGAAGGGGGTGGCGGAATTCGCCCGGGCAGCAGAGATCGTGCGCAGGCGGATGCCCGCCGCCCGCTTCCGCCTGCTCGGCTTCCACGACCCGACGAACCCCTCGGCGGTGGCGCGCGACGACATCGAGCGCTGGCTCGCCGACGGCACCATCGCGCAGGCGGGCGCCACCCACGACGTGCGCCCGCACATCGCCGCCGCCGACTGCGTCGTGCTGCCGTCGTGGTACCGCGAGGGCACGCCGCGCAGCCTGCTCGAGGCGGCGGCGATGGGCAGGCCGGTCATCACCACCGACACGCCGGGCTGCCGCGACGCGGTCGAGGACGGGGTGAGCGGCTACCTGTGCGCGCCGCGCGACGCCGCGAGCCTCGCCGGACGGATGCTGGCGCTGGCTGCGCTGACACCCGCCGAGCGCGCCGCGATGGGTGCGGCCGGGCGCGCCCGCATGGAACGGCTGTTCGACGAGCGGATCGTCATCGAGCGAATGCTGGCGGCGGTCGACGCGATTCTGGCACCGGGGAACGGCGGCCTATCCCGCCTCTCCGCGTGGCGGCGCGGGCGATCGACGCGATGAGAGAAGCCGCGCTCGCCGCCTGTCAGACCTAGTCGTGCGAGGCAGATAGCGCGCGCCTGATCGGCTTGCCGGCCGAACTGCGCGGAATTTCGTCGACGACGAACACCTGCCGCGGCGCCCGGATGCCGAGGACCTCGCGGCAGTGGGCGAGCAAGCGAGAGGCGTCCCGTCCGACGCCGTCCTTGAGGACGACCGCAGCGACCGGAATCTGACCGTGGACGCGCGACTTCACGGGGTAGGCCACGGCCTCGCGCACGTCGGGGTGGCTTTCCAAAGCATCTTCAATGGCGGACGGAAAGATGTTGATGCTATTCAGGATCATCATGTCGTCGAGACGGCCGTGGAATATCAGCGGGCCATCCGCGCTGCGCGCCAAGAGGTCCTTGGGGTAAAACCAGCCGTTGCGAAACGCCGCCGAGGCGACCGGGTCATCGACGTAGTTCTTCATCATGGCGGTCTTGTGAACGCGCGCCTGACCGATTTCGCCATCGCGCACGGGCTGTCCGTGCGCGTCGACGATCTCCACTTCGACGCCGGGCACGGGCACGCCGAGTCCCTCGGGGTAGGCGGCGTGCTGGTCGGGGGGGGCGAACGAAATGTCGCCGACCTCGCTGGTCGCGTACTGGACCCAGAGGTTATCGCTCAGCACCGCGGCGACCCGCTGGCGCAACCTGCCGGGAACCCGCGAACCGCCGACTTCCACCCTGGTAAAAGCCGGAAGCTTCGCGTGATCGCGAGGCCAACCATCGACCAGACCCGCCAGCTTGTAGGCGCCGATGTGCACCCCAGTGACGTCGGCGCGCGCGCACAGGTCGCCCAGCGCCTGCGGGTGAAGCCGGCGGATGAACACGCATGTGGCCCCGGCCATCAACGCGCACATTCTGTACGCACGAGTCGAGTCGAACTCCATCGAGGAGGTCCGCACGACGCGCCGCTTGCTGGGATCCCGCCTCTGCCGCTCGGCGCTAAGCAGAAAGCGCTCGAGCGAGATATCGAAGACCTTGGGGACGTTGGTCGAACCGGAAGTGGTGCGATAGACGGCGACGGCGTCGAGCGGGGTGGCCCCGGCCAGAACCGCCGCCGCCGCGGCACCGGCACTCTCGCCCGAGTCGTCACCGGCGTCGGGGGGCGCCACCGTCCTCATCCCCGCCATCCATTCTTCGGCCTGCCGGGTGACGATCTGGGTGACGCCGAGCCTCAGGCCGATGGCGTGCTTGCTGGCGGCGGTTTCGTGCGAGGCAAGGTTCACCTGCGGCGTGCCGAGGCACATGAGCGCCATCGCACACATCAGGTGATCGATTTCGTCGGTGAGTGAAACGCCGGTGACCTTTCCCGGAACCAGCCCGCGCCGCACCAGCCAGCCCGCCAGGCCGGCCACCCGTTCGACCATCTCTCCGTAGCTGATAGTGACATCCTCGCTGATCACGGCCGGCTCACCGGGCTCGTCGCCGGCGTTCTTGCGAAGGAGTGCAAACACGGATTGCCCGCCCGCCGCCGACACGGTCTGGTCGGCGGTCATCGGGTCGGCCAGACGGGCTGCTTCCATCGACGCCGGTCCTCGCCGACGGTCAGGCCGGCAACGCAGCGAGGACATCGACGTGTCCTCGCAGGACATACACACAAACCCGCGGCCGGCGCGTTTCCACCGGCCGCGGACAGGCTCTCAATAATCACGTCCGGCGATCGAACGACGATGCAAGCGGTGGCGAGGCGCGGTCTTTGCCGTCTCGGCTATTCCTTGGTCACCGGAATCTTGCCGGGTCTCGCCCGAGTCGACAGTCGCTCGTCGACGCCTACCTTGGCGCCGAGTCTTGCGCCGATCGTCTCGTCCTTGAAGTCGATGCCGCGCGCCGATTGCTCGCTCACCGTCCGGAAGCCGAGCAGCTTCGTGAAATCGATCCTGTCGGTCTTGTCCATCAATACCTCCGACATCACCACGCTTCGACGCTACCAACACGGGGC
>CAZSWL010000064.1:0-16530 GCA_964610725.1 uncultured Bauldia sp. | reverse complement strand
GTGGATGGTGGTCATGAAGCCGTGCTCGATGCCGACGGCGTTGTGCATGACGTAGGCGACCGGGCCGAGGCAGTTGGTGGTGCACGAGGCGTTGGAGACGACGACGTGCTCGTTGGCGAGCTTGTCGTCGTTGACGCCGTAGACGACGGTGAGATCGGCACCGGAGGAGGGGGCGGAAACCAGAACCCGCCTGGCACCGGCGACGAGATGGGCGGAGGCCTTCTCCTTCGAGGTGAAGATGCCGGTGCATTCCAAGGCGATGTCGACGCCAAGCTCCTTGTGCGGCAGCGTCGTCGGGTCCTTGATGGCGGTGACCTTGATCGGCCCGCGGCCGGCGTCGATGGTGTCGCCGGTGACCTTCACGTCGTGCGGGAACTTGCCGTGGACGGAGTCGCGGCGCAGGAGGTGGGCGTTGGTCTCGACCGGGCCGAGGTCGTTGACGGCGACTACCTCGATGTCCTTGCGGCCCGACTCGATGATCGCGCGCAGCACCAGCCGGCCGATGCGTCCAAACCCGTTGATGGCGACCCTGACAGCCATGGCGACCTCGTTCTCCTTCGTTGTACGTGCCCGGTCGCGTTTGCTACGGCAGCGCTACGGTCACGCCTTGTCGCAGATCAAGAAAGCGCCTCCAGCCGCGCCAGTGCGGCGGTGGCGGCGGCCTCGGCGGTGATGCCGAACTTCTCATACAGTTGCTTGTACGGCGCGCTGGCGCCGAAGCCGGTCATGCCGATGAAGATGCCGTCGCGGCCGATGATGCGGTCCCAGCCGAGGCGGACGGCTGCCTCGATGGCGACGTTGACCGGCGCGCGTCCGATTATCTCGGCGCGGTAGTCGTCGCTCTCGGCCTCCAATAGCTCGAAACAGGGGACCGAGACGACGCGGGCGGCGTGACCGGCGCGGACGATCGTCTGCCAGGCGGCCAGCGCGATCTCAACCTCGGAGCCACTGGCGAACAGCGATACTTCGGCGTCGCCGTCGGCCGCGGCGATCTCGTAGGCGCCGCGGGCGCACAGGTTCGCCGCGACGAACTCCTTGCGCATGGCTTGCAGGTTCTGGCGAGAGAGCGCGAGCACGCTCGGGCCGGCACGGTTTTCCAGCGCCAGCTGCCAGCATTCGGCGGTCTCGGTGGCGTCGGCCGGGCGAAAAACCTTGAGGTTGGGCATCGCGCGCAGCGCCGCCAGATGCTCGACCGGCTCATGGGTGGGACCGTCCTCGCCAAGCCCGATCGAATCGTGGGTCATGACGTAGATGACGCGCTGCCGCATCAGCGCGCTGAGGCGGATGGCCGGGCGGCAGTAATCGGAAAAAATCAGGAACGTGCCGGAATAGGGAATGAGGCCGCGGTGAAGAGCAATGCCGTTCATGGCCGCGGCCATGGCATGCTCGCGAACGCCCCAATGGACGTAGCGGCCGGAGAAATCGCCCGGCTTGACGTCGGTGAAACCTTTGGTGCGGGTGTTGTTGGACGGGGTGAGATCGGCTGAACCGCCGATCGTCTCCGGCACGACGGCGTTGATGACGTCGAGGGCCAGTTCCGAGGCCTTGCGGGTGGCCACGGTCGGCGGCTCGGCGGCAAGCGCCCGCTTATGGTCGGCGAGAGCGGCGGTGAGAGCGGCCGGCAGGTCGCCGCGCTGGCGGCGCTCGAACTCGCCGCGGGTGTCGCCGTCGAGGGCGGCGAGGCGCTTCTGCCAGTCCTTGTGCGCCTGACCGGCCTTGAGCCCGGCGATGCGCCAGGCGTCGCGTACGTCGGCGGGGATCTCGAAGGGGGGCGAGTCCCAGTCGAGCGCTTTGCGGGCGCCGGCGATCTCCTCGGCGCCGAGCGGACTGCCATGGGCCGCGGCGGTGCCGGCCTTGGTGGGGGCGCCGTAGGCGATGGTCGTCTTGCACGCGATCAGCGACGGCCGCTCGCTCGCTTGCGCCGCGGTGATGGCGGCGGCCACGGCATCGGCGTCCTGACCATCGACGGCCACCGCGTTCCAGTTGGCCGCCTTGAAGCGTGCCACCTGGTCGCCCGATTCGGCGAGCGACAGGGGGCCGTCGATCGAGATGCTGTTGTTGTCGAACAGCACGATTAGCTTGTTGAGGCGGAGATGGCCGGCGATCGAGATCGCCTCGTGGCTGATCCCTTCCATGAGATCGCCGTCGGAGGCGATCACATAGGTGCGGTGGTCGACGATGTCGCCACCGAACTGGGCGGCGAGGATGCGCTCGGCAAGCGCCATGCCGACGGCGTTGGCGAGCCCCTGACCGAGCGGTCCGGTGGTGGTCTCGATGCCGCCAACGTGGCCGTACTCGGGGTGGCCGGGGGTCAGCGAATCGAGCTGGCGGAAGCGCTTGATCTGATCGATCGTCATCTCCTCGACGCCGAGCAGGTAAAGCACCGCGTACAGCAGCATCGAGCCGTGGCCGGCCGACAGGACGAAACGGTCGCGGTCGGGCCAGGCCGGGTCGGTCGGATCGAACTTGAGGAAGCGCGTGAACAAGACGGTGGCGACATCGGCCATGCCCATCGGCATGCCGGGGTGGCCGGACTTGGCTTGCTCGACCGCGTCCATGGCCAGGGCACGGATCGCGTTGGCCATGCGACGGTGTTTGACAAGATCGGTCATCGTGAAATCTTTGGATTCGAGCGCCACTACGGCCAAGCCGGCCCGATCGAATAGCGGTCAAGCGACGGCGCGCGGTCGGCGCGGGCGGGGCGGACACACATAGCAGTTGGAATCAGTGAGTCAATTGCGGGCAGCCGCGCACCATTGACGCGTTCCTGCGCCACTGCCTAATCTGACCAGTCAGAGCTTTGCTCGACTTCGGCTCTGCGGGCCAGGGGCCGGGGACTCGCACAGGCGAGCCGTTCGCAACCGCGGCGGGCGCGTGGGTTTGGGGCCCGTGAGGCGGCGATGTCGGGTTCACCACCCATCGACGAGGCGTTGCGCCGACTCGAATCGGCACTGGAACTGCTCGAGGACGCGGTCGAGCGGCGCCTCGAAACCGCCCGTGCCATCACCGGGCTGGAGGGCGAACTGCATCGGCTCGGTGCCGACCGCTCGCGTCTCGCCCAGTCGCTCGACGCCGCCGAGGCGCGCTCGGCGCGGCTGGAAGAGGCCAACCGCGAGGTCTCGCGCCGGCTGGTGGCGGCGATGGAATCGATCCGCGAAGTGCTGGCGCGGCACGGCACCTGAGACGGGAGGGCGAAGGGCGATGGCGCAGGTGACCGTCACCATCAACGGCAAGACCTACCGCATGGCCTGCGACGACGGCCAGGAGCATCACCTCGCCGGCCTCGCCGCGCAGCTCAACCAGTCGATCGAGCAGTTGCGTGAGCGCTTCGGCGAAATCGGCGACCAACGTCTGACCGTGATGGCGGCGATCACGTTTGCCGATCGGTTCGCCGAGGCGTCGGAGCGGCTGCGCGACATCGAGGCGGAACTCAACGGCCTGCAGGAGGCACGCGTCGCCGAGATCGACAACCGGCGCGCGGCGGCGGCCGCCACCGCCGAGGCGGTCGCGGCCCTTTCGCAGCGCATCGAGGCGATCGCGGCGCGCGTCGCCGGTGCCGACGGCGAGGACGCCGGCGACTGAGCCAGGGCCGACTCTGGCGTGACGACGACGGCCGGCCTATATGTCGGGCCGGCGAGGCTGCGGCGTTCGACAGGAGAATTATCCCCGGGGCCTTATCGATCCTAACGGGAGCTGTCACTGGGCGGGCTCGTGGGCCCGTCCACACGGCGCCCACCTACGTTGTAGGTCTCCGGGATCAACCTCTCCACCGACTTCGCGGCCTCGCCGCTTCCGAGATTTTGAACGAGACCATGGAAGAGCCCGCCGCAGTTCCGTCCGCCAAAGCGGCCCTGCGCGGCGAGATGATCGAACGCCGCAACCGGCTCGCAGCCGGCATCCGCGCGAAGGCTTCCGGCGAGGTCGCACGGCGCGCCATCGCCTTCATCGCCGACCTCAGGCCGCATTGCATTGCCGCCTACCTGCCGATCGGCAGCGAATGCGATCCCGGCGCCGTCATCGCCTGGGCGGCCGACAACGGCATCGCCGTGGCGCTGCCGGCCGTGGTCGACAAGACGACCATGGTCTTTCGCCGCTACCGGCCGGGCGATCGCCTCGACGACGGCGGCTTCGGCACGCGCGCCCCCGGTGCCGACGCGCCGCGCCTCGATCCCGACCTGATCGTGGCGCCGATGATCGCCTACGACCGTACCGGGGGCCGTCTCGGCTACGGCCTCGGCTTTTACGACCGTGCCATCGCCGAACTGCGGGCGCGCGGCCTGGCGCCGCTCATGGTCGGTGCCGCCTTCGCCGTGCAGGAGATCGCCCGCATCCCGCGCGCGGCGCATGATGCCCATCTCGACGCGATCGTCACCGAGATCGAGACGGTGGACCTGAGACAAACGGATCGGGGGGCCTGACGGGTGCGACTGCTGTTTCTCGGAGATCTGGTCGGGCGCACCGGCCGCACGGCGGCGATCGAGCGACTGCCGGCGCTGATCGCCGACCATCGGCTCGATTTCGTCGTGGTCAACGGCGAAAACGCCGCCGGCGGCTTTGGCATCACCGAGGAAATTCTCGGCCAGTTGCTCGCCGCCGGTGCCGACGTCGTCACCACCGGCAATCACGTCTTCGACCAGCGCGAAGCGCTGGCCTTCGCTCCCCGCCAGGAGCGCTTCCTGCGCCCAATCAACTTCCCGGAAGGCACGCCCGGCCGCGGCGCCGGCTTCTACATGGCGCGCAACGGGGCGAGCGTGCTGGTCATCAACGCCATGGGCCGCATCTTCATGGACCCGCTCGACGATCCTTTCGCCGCCATCGACCGGGAACTCGCCGCCTGTCCGCTCGGCGAGCAGGCTGATGCCATCGTCGTCGACTTCCACGGCGAGGCGACCAGCGAGAAACAGGCGCTGGCGCACCACCTCGACGGACGCGTGACGCTGGTCATCGGCACCCATACCCACGTCCCCACCTGCGACTACCGGGTGATGGCGCGCGGCACGGCCTACCAGTCCGACGTCGGCATGTGCGGCGACTACGATTCGGTCATCGGCATGGACCACCGCGAACCGCTGCGCCGGTTCCTGGAGAAGGTTCCCCGCGAGCGCTTCGCGCCCGCGACCGGGCCGGCGACCATCGCCGGGCTCGCCGTCGAGGTCGATGACACCACGGGGCTGGCGACGGCGGTCGCGCCACTGCGAGTGGGCGGGGTGCTGAGCGCGACCACGCCGCGCTTCTGGGTCGACTAGGCGGCCGGCGCTTCCGTTCGGTGGTCCGCGGTCGTATAAGGCCGCATCAATTTCTTATGGGTCAGGCGGCGCCGTACGCGTGCTCGTGCGGGGTGATCGCCTGTTCGCCGCAGGGAGCCCGACATGGCCGGCCATTCCCAGTTCAAGAACATCATGCACAAGAAAGGCGCCGCCGACGCGCGCCGCTCCAAGGTATTCTCCAAGCTCGCCCGCGAGATCACCGTCGCCGCCAAGCTGGGCACCCCCGATCCCGGCATGAATCCGCGTCTCAGACTCGCCATCCAGAACGCCCGCGCCGAGAACATGCCCAAGGACAACATCGAACGGGCGATCAAGAAGGCGGCCGGCGGCGACGCCGAAAGCTACGAGGCGGTGCGCTACGAGGGTTACGGGCCCGGCGGGGTGGCGATGATCGTCGAGGCACTCACCGACAACCGCAACCGCACCGCCGGGGCGGTGCGCTCCTACTTCACCCGCCACGGCGGCGCCCTCGGCGAGACCGGCTCGGTCGCCTTCATGTTCGATCGCGTCGGGCAGATCGTCTACCCGGGCGCGGCGGCGAGCGCCGACAAGGTGCTGGAGGCGGCGATCGAGGCCGGTGCCGACGACGTCGACAGCGGCGGCGGCGAGCACGTGATCATTTGCGCCTTCGCCGATCTCGGCGACGTCGCCAGGGCGCTCGAGGCGACGCTCGGCGAGGCCGAGACGGTCAAGGCGGTGTGGAAGCCGCGCACCACCGCCGGCCTCGACGAGGAAAAGGCCGCCACCCTGATGAAGCTGATCGCCGCCCTCGACGACGACGACAACATCCAGGATGTCTATTCCAATTTCGAGGTGTCGGACGACGTCATGGAGAAACTGACGGCGGCGTAAGCGGTCGCGTCAGTGGCTTTCGCTGTCGTCCGGCGCTACGCCTCAGGGGATGAACACGACGATTCGTGTGCTCGGCCTCGACCCCGGCCTGCGCCGCACCGGCTGGGGGGTGGTGGCGGCAAGCGGCAACGCGCTCGCCTTCGTTGCGGCGGGCACGGTCACGGCGCCGCTCGACGGCAGCCTCGCCGCACGCCTGGCGGCGTTGCACGACGGCCTCAGGGACGTGGTCGCCAGGTGGCGGCCGGACGAGGCGGCGGTCGAGGAAACCTTCGTCAACCGCGACGCGCGGGCGACGTTGAAGCTCGGACAGGCGCGCGGCATCGCCCTCTTGGTGCCGGCGCTCGCCGGCCTCGCCGTCGCCGAATACGCCCCCAACACGGTCAAGAAGGCGATCGTCGGCGCCGGCCACGCCGACAAGCAGCAGATCAGGGCAATGGTGCGGGTGCTGTTGCCGCGCGCCGAATTCGACAGCGACGACGCCGCCGACTCGCTTGCCATCGCCATCTGCCACGCCCATCATCGGCCGAGCGCGGCGGCTATGAGGCTGGCGGCGTCATGATCGGCAAGCTGCGCGGCATCGTCGACTCCTACGGCGAGGACTGGGTGATCGTCGACGTCGGCGGGGTCGGCTACCAGGTCTTCTGCTCGGCGCGCACGTTGCAGGCGCTGCCGGCGGTGGGCGAGCCTATGACGGTGGCGATCGAGACCTATCTGCGCGAGGACGTGATCAAGCTTTACGGCTTCGCCGGCGAGGTCGAACGGGAATGGTTCCGGCTGCTGCAGACCGTGCAGGGGGTCGGCGCGCGGGTGGCGCTGGCGATACTCGGCGCGCTCAAGCCGGGCGATCTCGCCAACGCCATTGCCCTGCAGGACAAGGCGAGCCTCGCCCGCGCCCCCGGCGTCGGCAGGAAGGTGGCCGAGCGCATTGTCGCCGAGCTGCGCGACAAGGCGCCGCGTTACGCCAGCGCCGATGCGGCGGCGGTTCGCCTGCAGAGCGACCTCGCCGAACAACGCGCGCCGCGCCCGATCGCCGACGCGGTGTCGGCGCTTACTAACCTCGGCTATGGCGAGGTGCAGGCAAGCGCCGCCGTCGCCGCCGCCGCCCGCGCCGCCGGTGAGGCGGCAAGCGCGGAGGAGCTAATCCGCGCCGGGCTGAAGGCGCTCGCCCGATGAACCGCCTGGTCGGTCCCGAACAAGGCGACGGCGACGCGCCCGAGACGACGCTGAGGCCGCAGCTTCTCTCGGAATTCGTCGGCCAGCCGCAGGCGTGCGCCAACCTCAAGGTGTTCATCGCGGCAGCGCGCGGCCGCGAGGAGCCGCTCGACCACGTTCTCTTCGTCGGCCCGCCGGGCCTCGGCAAGACCACGCTCGCCCAGATCGTCGCGCGCGAGCTCGGCGTCAACTTCCGCGCCACCTCCGGGCCGGTGATCGCGCGGGCAGGTGACCTCGCCGCTCTCCTCACCAATCTCGAGGAACGCGACGTGCTGTTCATCGACGAGATCCACCGGCTGTCGCCGGCGGTCGAGGAGATCCTCTATCCGGCGCTCGAGGACTATCAGCTCGATCTCATCATCGGCGAAGGGCCGGCGGCGCGCTCGGTCAAGATCGGGCTGGCGCCGTTCACCCTGGTCGGCGCCACCACCAGGCTCGGCCTGATGACGACGCCGTTGCGCGACCGCTTCGGCATTCCCGTGCGCCTCAATTTCTACGACGTGACCGAGCTCGAGGAGATCGTGAAGCGGGGAGCGCGCATCCTCGACGTCGAGCTGACCGAGGCCGGCGGTGCCGAGATCGCCCGCCGCTCGCGCGGTACGCCGCGCATCGCCACCCGGCTGTTGCGCCGAGTGCGCGACTTTGCCGCGGTGGAACACGCCGCCGCCATCGACGCCGCCGTCGCCGACGCCGCCCTCGGGCGGCTCGAGGTTGACTCGCTCGGCTTCGATGCGCTCGACCGCCGCTATCTCGGACTGATCGCGGAGAGCTTCGGCGGCGGCCCGGTCGGGGTGGAGACCATCTCGGCCGCCCTGTCGGAGCCGCGCGACGCCATCGAAGAGATCGTTGAGCCGTTCCTGATCCAGCAGGGCTTCGTCCAGCGCACCCCGCGCGGGCGGCTGCTGACGGCGCAGGCCTTCCGCCACCTCGGACTCGATGCACCGATCCCCGGCGCCGCCCAATACGGCCTGTTCGGCGACGGGGCCGATGACGGCGAGTGAGGCCTGGCCCGATCTCGCCGGCCGGCTCACCGCCGGCGGCCACGTGCTGCCGGTGCGCGTCTATTTCGAGGACACCGATTTTTCCGGCTGGGTCTATCACGCCGGCTACCTGCGCTTCATGGAGCGCGGCCGCTCCGATTTCCTGCGGCTTGCCGGCATCGGTCACGACGCTCTGCACCGCGGCGACCACGGCGAGCGGCTGGCCTTCGCGGTGCGCCACATGACCATCAACTTCCTCAAGCCCGCCCGCATCGACGACCTTGTCGAGGTCGACACCCGGGTGGTCGACGTCGGCGGAGCACGCGTCGCCCTCGCCCAGGCGGTCAGGCGCGCGCGGGAGACGCTGGTCAAGGCCGAGGTCACCGTCGCGCTGATCAACGCCGCCGGCGAGCCGCGCCGGCTGCCGGGCGAGGTGCGCGAGCGGCTTGCGGCTGTTGCCAAGGCTTAACGGCGCGTTAACTCTGCGAGCCTAAGCAATGCTTGGGTTTCGGGGGCCCACGTCGCACAACGGACGCCCTCGTTTTGACAAATTTGCAGACGACAGAGCCGGATCCAAAAGACAGTCCGGCCAATGTGTTGCGGGCGCGTTGTCGCGTCGTGTGTCGGCTGCCGGGCGGCAGATGTGCCGCGGGCGGCCGCGTCGGGACCGGTCAAATCCGAGAGGCCAGGATGCCATGCCCGGGGATGCGGTAACGCAGGTGTCTGTTGTCGTGCCGAGCGCCAACATCTCGCTCGTCGCGCTGTTTCTGCACGCCCACATCGTCGTCAAGATCGTCATCCTCGGCCTGCTCTTCGCTTCGGTGTGGACGTGGGCGATTATCTTCGACAAGACTGTGCTCTACGGCCGGGTGCGGCGCCAGATGGACCGCTTCGAGAAGTTGTTCTGGTCGGGGCAGTCGCTGGAGGACCTCTACCGCTCGCTGACCGGACGGACGCCGACCGCATCGGCCTCGGTGTTCGTTGCGGCCATGCGCGAATGGAAGCGCAGCTTCGAGTCGGGCGCGCGCTCGCCGATCGGCCTGCAGACCCGCATCGACAAGGTGCTCGACGTCACCATCGGGCGCGAGACCGAACGGCTGGAGCGGCGGCTCTTGTTCCTCGCCACGGTCGGTTCGGCGGCGCCGTTCGTCGGCCTGTTCGGCACCGTCTGGGGCATCATGACGTCGTTCCAGGCGATCGCCGCCTCCAAGAACACGGCCCTGGCGGTGGTGGCGCCGGGGATCGCCGAAGCGCTGCTTGCCACCGCCCTCGGCCTGCTCGCCGCCATCCCGGCGGTCATCGCCTACAACAAGCTGTCGAACGAAGCCGGCAAGATCGGCCAGCGGCTGGAAAGCTTCGCCGACGAATTTTCCGCAATCCTGTCGCGTCAGGTCGATCAGGAGGCGTGAACCGGTGAGCCCGCCGATCGGTCCCGGGGGCTTCAGGACGCTCAACCGCCGCCGGCGCCATCCCCGCCCGATGAGCGAAATCAACGTGACGCCGTTCGTCGACGTCATGCTGGTGCTGCTCATCGTCTTCATGGTGACGGCGCCGTTGCTGTCGGCCGGCGTTCCGGTCGACCTGCCGGAAGCCGCCGCCAAGCCGCTGGCGGTCGACAAGGAGCCGATCACCGTCACCATCGATCCGAGCGGCAAGGTTTTCGTCAAGGACGAGCAGGTGGCCGCCGACCAGCTGGCGGCGAAGCTGACGCAGGCGGCGAGGGACGATCTCGACGCGCGTATCTATGTGCGCGGCGACCGCAAGGCGAGCTACGGCACCATCATGAGCGTGATGGGCGTCATCAACGGGGCCGGCTTCCGGCACATCGCCCTTGTTTCGCTGCAGGAACCGGGTAGCTGATCGCATCATGCGCACGGCGGTGACAGTCTCGCTTGTCGGCCATGCGGCGCTGATCGCGTGGGGCTTCTTCGCGCTGCCGGCGTCGAAGCCGCTCGACGTCAGTCAGATCGAGGCGATCCCGGTCGATCTCGTCGAAGTCGGCGACGTGACTGCGCTCAAGAAAGGCCTGAGGACCGCCGACCTGGTCGCGCCGACGCCGCCGACGCCGCCCGCGGCACCGGCCGAGCCGCCGCTGCCCAAGCCAACGCCACCACCGCCGCCACCGCCGCCACCGCCGCCTGCGCCAACGCCGCCACCGCCCAAGCCAACCCCGCCGCCGCCACCGCCGCCGACTCCGCCGGCGGCCAAGCCGAAGGCCGAGGCGGCGCCACCGCCGGTCGAGACCAAGGCCGAGGTACCGCCGCCAACCGTCCCGCCCGACAAGGTGCCACTGCCGCGGGTGCGGCCGCCGATGCCGCGGCCGGCTCCCGAGGTCGCCAAGACGAAGAGCCAGCCGTTCGACATCGACAAGGTCACCGCCATGCTCGACCAGCCGGCACCGGCGCAGCCGCCCGCGCCGGCACCGGCACCGGCTGCTGCCAGCAAGGCGGCAACCATCGGGTCGCTCATCGGCTCGGCCGCCGACCGCATGACCGCGAGCGAGCTCGACGCCCTGCGCGCCCGCCTCGCCCAATGCTGGAGCCCGCCCATCGGCTGGGATAACCCGGCCGAGGTGCGCGTGGTGCTGATGCTCAACCTCAACGCCGACGGCTCGCTCAACGGCACGCCCGCGGTGCTGGAGGCGCCGAGCGGGCGCTATGCCCAGGCGGCACCGGAGAGCGCGCTGCGTGCGGTCAGGCGTTGCGCTCCGTTCACCAGCCTGCCGGCGGACAAGTACGACGAATGGAAGCAGGTGAAGGTGACGTTCGATCCGACCGACATGGGCGGCGTGCAAGGATGACGGGAAGGCCATGACGAAGACAGGAACGATGTCAACGGTGTGGGCTCGGCGAGCGGCGGTCGCATGTGCGCTCGCCCTGATCACGTGGACGGCGCCGGCCGCGGCGCTGATCGAGATCGACATCAATCGGGGCAACGTGCAGCCGCTGCCCATCGCCATTCCCAACTTCTTCGGCGCCGGCAACGACGCCCAGCTCGGCATCGACATCGCCGCGACGATCTCGGCCGACCTCAGCCGCTCGGGCCTGTTCCAGCCGCTCGATCAGTCGACATTCACCACCAAGACCCTGTCGCCGGCGGTCATGCCGCAGTTCTCCGACTGGAAGGTGATCAACGCCCAGGCGCTGGTCGCCGGCGACATAGCGCGCCAGGCGGATGGTCGGCTGAGGGCCGAATACCGCCTGTGGGATGTGTTCGCCGGTCAGCAGATGGCCGGCGAACAGTTCTACACCAGCCCCGATAACTGGCGTCGGGTCGCTCACATCATCGCCGACTCGATCTACCAGCGGCTGACCGGCGAAAAGGGCTATTTCGACACCCGCATCGTCTTCGTCGACGAGACCGGCCCCAAGGACAAGCGGGTCAAGCGACTGGCGATCATGGATCAGGACGGTGCCAACGTGCGCTACCTGACGCGCGGCAACGATCTGGTGCTGACGCCGCGGTTCAACCCGTCGAGCCAGGAGATCACCTACATGTCGTACGACGGCGCGCAGCCGCACGTCTATCTGCTCAGCATCGAGACCGGCCAGCGCGAGATGGTCGGCGATTTTCCCGGCATGACTTTCGCGCCGCGCTTCTCGCCGGATGGACAGAAGGTGATCATGAGCCTGCAGACAGGCGGTAACGCCAACATCTTCACGCTCGATCTGAGGTCGCGGCGCACCACCCGGCTGACCGACGATGCCGCCATCGACACCAGCCCGTCGTACTCGCCCGACGGCGCCCAGATCGTGTTCAACTCCGACCGCGGCGGCTCGCAGCAGCTCTACGTGATGAACGCCGACGGTTCCAACCCGCATCGCATCAGCTTCGGCAAGGGCGTCTATTCCACGCCGGTATGGTCGCCGCGCGGCGACCTGATCGCGTTCACCCGCCAGGATGCGAGCCAGTTCGGCATCGGCGTCATGCGCCCCGACGGCTCCGGCGAACGCATGCTGACCGAATCCAATGCGGTTCAGGAGGGGCCGACATGGGCGCCGAACGGGCGGGTGATCATGTTCTCGCGCGACACCCCCGGCTCCAACGGCGGACCGCAGCTGTGGACGATCGACCTCACCGGCTACAACGAATTCCGCGTGCCCACACCGTCATTCGCTTCCGATCCGGCCTGGTCGCCCTTGATCAACTGAATCGCGCCGGTTAGCTTGGCGTGGGGATGGGGGCGCCTGCCGGCCAGTTGCCGGGACCGGGGATGTGGTTAGGCGCCGGCGGTGATCGCTACGCATTCTTAACTACCTTCCTGAACGTGCGTTTAACCAACGCACTGATAAACAACGCCATGCCCGGCATGGTGGACGGGGAGTTACCTTGGAATGGCGAATTCGATGAGAATCATCCGCGCCGCCGGCCTTGCGGCCTCCCTCGGCGCCGCCCTGCTGCTGTCGGCGTGCGCGAAGAATCCGGGCGAGGAACCGGGCGGCCTCGGCCTCGGCCTCGGCGGTGCTGCCGCCGCGGCGCCCGGCACCACCCAGGATTTCGTCGTCAATGTCGGCGATCGGGTCTTCTTCGATACCGATTCCTCGGATCTGAGCGCGCAAGCGCGGGCGACCCTCGATCGCCAGGCGCAGTGGCTCAAGCAGTATTCGCGTCTGACCTTCACCATCGAGGGCCATGCCGATGAGCGCGGCACGCGCGAATACAACATCGCGCTCGGTGCCCGCCGCGCCACCGCCGTGCGCGACTATCTGGTGGCCCAGGGAATAGCCGCCAACCGCATGCGGACGATCTCGTACGGCAAGGAGCGGCCGGTGGCGACGTGCAACGACGTCTCATGCTGGTCACAGAATCGCCGAGCGGTGACGGTCATCAACAACGCCGGGACCTGACCGACCGGCGGCGCCGAAACCGCCGGGACTGGCGGCTTCGCGCAGGTGCCCAATTTTGGCCGAACTGGCCTGTCCTATGCTACGCAAAAGCGGTGCGGCGCCGGTGCGTCGGCAGGTGCGGGCGCGCGCGAGGATTGCGATCATGGCGAATGGCACAGGATTGCTTGCCGCCGCCTTCGCCGTCGGGCTGCTGGTCGTCCCGGCGAGCAGCGATGCGGCGTGGTGGAATCTCGGCAAGAAGGCTGAACCGCCGGCGTCCGGCGGAACGGTCAACGTCGCCCAGGCCAGCGACGCCGAAAGGCTTGACCGGGTCGAGGCGCAGATGCGCACCCTGACCGGTCAGATCGAGCAGCTGACCTTCGAGCTGCACCAGCTCCAGGACCAGTTGAAGCGTATGCAGGAGGATGCCGACTATCGCTTCCGCAGCCTGGAGGGCGAGGCCTCCGGTTCGTCGCGCCAGGTCGGTCGGGCGGCGCCGGCGCAGTCGTCCGCGCCAGCGGCGGCAATGGCGGCAACCGCTCCGGCTGCGGACGCAACGACGCCGGCTGCCGGTCCCGGCGCGCCGCCGCGACCGCTCGGCACGCTGGTGGTCAACGGCCAGGACCAGGCCGCGGCGCCGCCGCTCGACCTGTCCGCGCTCGCCCGCGGCGGCGGTGCCGACACCGGCATCGCAGCGCCGGGCGACACGGCCACCCCGGCGACAACAGAATCGGCGACGGCGACGGCGCCGACCGGCGATCCCACGACCGACTTCAGCCGCGCCTACAACCTGATCATCGCCGGCAACTACGACCTCGCCGAAACCTCGTTCAAGCAGTTCTTGGCCGCCTACCCGCACAGCGAGTTGGCGCCCGACGCCCAGTATTGGCTGGGCGAGAGCTTCTTCGCACGGGCGCGCTACCGCGACGCGGCCGATGCCTTCCGCGCCGGCTACAAGGCCTACCCCGACAGCCCGCGGGCGCCGGCGACGCTGCTCAGGCTCGGCCAGGCGCTCGCCGGGCTCACCCAGCGCGAGGCTGCCTGCCAGATCTACGCACAGGTGCTCAAGCAGTATCCCGACATGTCGAACGCGCTCCACCAGCGGGTCATCACCGAACAAGCCAGTGCCGGCTGCTGAGGCCGGGGGACCGCTGGCCGACGAGGAGCTCGACGGGCTGTTCGCCCCGCTTGCCGGTGCTGCGGTGATCGCGCTGGCGGTTTCGGGCGGTGCCGATTCCCTCGCCCTTGCCGCGAGCGTGGCGCGCTGGCGCGGCCGACGGCGTGGCCGGCCGGACGCGATCGTGCTGACCGTCGACCACCGCCTGAGGGCGGGCTCGGGCCGCGAGGCGGCCAACGTCGCTGAAATTGCCGGTCGGCTCGGTCTGGCGGCGCGGGTGCTGGTGTGGTCGGGGCCGCGGCCGCGCGCCAACCTCGAGGCGACCGCGCGCCAGGCGCGCTACCGGCTGCTGCTGACGGCGGCGGGCGAGGCCGGGGCCAGCCATCTGGCGCTCGCCCACCATCGCGACGATCAAGCCGAGACGTTTCTCCTGCGCCTGCAGCGCGGCGCCGGCGTCTTCGGGCTTGCCGCCATGCGGCCGATGGTCGCCGCCGGCGCCATCACCATCGCGCGGCCGTTTCTGTCGGTGTCGCGCTCCCGTCTGGTGGCGACCACGGCAGCGGCCGGCCTCGAGCCGGTCGAGGACCCGATGAACACCGACCCCCGCTTCGCCCGGGCGCGGGTGCGACGGATCATGCCGCTGCTTGCCGCCGACGGCTTCGACGCCGCTCGCATCGCGGCGACCGCGGCGCGTCTTGCCGGCGCGGCCGCGGCGATCGATGCGGCGGCGAGCGCGCTCATCGCGACGGCGGTCGAGACCGACGGTTGCGCCGTCGCCCGTGTCGAGCCCGCCGCCTTTGGGGCGGCAGCCGAGGAAGTGCGGCTGAGGGCGCTTGCCCGCATGCTGGTTGCGATCGGCGGCGAAGACTATCCGCCACGGCACGTGCGCCTGCGGCGTTTGCTCGACGCCATTGCCGGCCACGGCGGGGGGCGCTTCAAGCGCACGCTCGCCGGCACGGTCATCGAGTGGCGGGCGGGGCGCTTCTTGCTCTATCGCGAATGGGGCCGCGAGGCGCCGCCGACGGTTACCGTCAAGGCAGGGCACGAGGGCACCTGGGATCACCGCTTCCGGGTGGCGGTCGGGGCGGGCGCACCGGCGGGGCTTTGGGTCGGGCCACTCGGCGAGGAGGGGCGACGCTTGGTCGGAGCCTACGCCGGCCAGTGGCCGGCGGCGGCGCTGGCGACGTTGCCGGCAGTGCGGCGGCGCGGCAAGCTGGTGGCCGTGCCCACTCTCGGCTACGCCGGGCCGGGTGGTGAAGGCCTGCCGGTGGCGGTCAGCCCGGTTCTTGGTGAACGTCTGTCGGTGCCGCCGCTCTTCCCTGATTTTGACACCGATGCCTGAGAAAACCCGCTCAAATGCCGCTTTTCGGGGGTGAAAGAGTGACGAGGCTTATTGGCTTCGTAACATCCCGGACCTATCTTAGCTGGGCGGCCCGGGATTGCGAACGGGCGCGGCGGTCGGCAGACCGTCTGTTCAAGGGACCACGATGAACGCCAATTTCCGCAATTTTGCCCTGTGGGTGATCATCGGCCTCGTTCTGATCGCTCTCTTCAACCTGTTCCAGAACACCGGCCAGCGCAGCAGCGGCCGCGACATCGCCTACTCGCAATTCATCACCGATGTCGACCAGGGCCGCGTGCACAACGTGGTCATTTCGGGTCAGCAGATCAGCGGGACCTATTCGGACGGCAGCGCCTTCCAGACGTTCGCGCCGCAAGATCCGGAGCTGGTCAAGCGGCTGGAGGACCGCAACGTTCAGATCAGCGCCAAGCCGGCAAGCGAGGGCGGCCAGTCGCTGGTCGGCATGCTGGTGTCGTGGTTCCCGATGTTCCTCATCCTGGCGGTGTGGATCTTCTTCATGCGCCAGATGCAGGGCACCGGCGGCAAGGCGCTCGGCTTCGGCAAGTCGAAGGCGAAACTGCTCACCGAGACGCACGGCCGCGTCACCTTCGAGGACGTGGCCGGCGTCGACGAGGCCAAGGAAGATCTGCAGGAGATCGTCGAGTTCCTGCGCGACCCGCAGAAGTTCCAGCGGTTGGGCGGGCGGATTCCGCGCGGCGTGCTGCTGGTTGGCCCGCCCGGGACCGGCAAGACGCTGCTGGCGCGCGCCATCGCCGGCGAGGCGAACGTGCCGTTCTTCACCATCTCCGGCTCCGACTTCGTCGAGATGTTCGTCGGCGTCGGTGCATCCCGCGTGCGCGACATGTTCGAGCAGGCCAAGAAGAACGCGCCGTGCATCATCTTCATCGACGAGATCGACGCGGTCGGCCGCCAT
>CAZSWL010000063.1:0-3138 GCA_964610725.1 uncultured Bauldia sp. | reverse complement strand
CCGCTGTGATGGCTATCACAGCGGCGACATGCGGGAGGTGGACCCGGGCCGGTTCGCGCTGGTGCGCTAGGCTTCCTGGTAGAAGTAGGCCCCGATCACCGTCGCCACCACCACCTGGAACAGCCCGACGACGATTCCCGCCCACACCAGCGAGGCCGGGAAGATCGGCAGCACCAGGAAGAAGCCGTACGGCGCCAGGTAGCCGATCAGCCAGGTCGCCAGGCCCGCATAGACCGCGGTCGTCGCCCCCGCGCCGAAGCGCGGCCGGATGCCCACGTAAATCCATACCGCCGTCAGGCCGACGATGAGGTCGAGGATGACCAGGCCGATGAGGCGACCCGGCGCCATCATATTGGCGCTCATCGCCGGCAGGCTGAGCGCGCTCATGGCGTCATCCCACTGTTTCGTCAGAATCACGCCGTTGAGCACGTAGTCGACGATGAGCAGGACGATGGCGGTAATGACGCCGCCAAGGATCCAGCGACCGACGTTGATTTTGCCCATGATACGGTCCTCCGTTCGTTCCCGGGCCGGCGCCCGCGTGCAGGCGGCCCGCGGCCCGCAGAGGATCAGGCCGTCTGCGGGCCGATGGTGAACACCGCGATGTCGGCTGCGAGATCGCCCACGGCCAAACGTCCGAGGCTGGTCCCGCCCATCGCCGCGTTCCTCCCGGACGCCGGCATTTTAGGGCGAGTCGATTGCCCAAGAAATAGGCGCTTCGGCGGTCGCCTTGCCGCTCGCGGGCATTCGGGCTAACAAGCGGCGCCTGCGCTTTCGCGAAAAGGCCGGCCGATGAACCGAACCGCCTTCTACGCCGGCACCTTCGATCCGGTGACCAACGGCCACGTCGACATCCTCGCCGGCGCCCTGGCGCTTGCCGACAAGGTGGTGGTGGCGATCGGCGTCCATCCCGGCAAGGCGCCGCTGTTCACGCTGGCCGAGCGCAAGGAGATGGTGGCGGCCATGGCCGAGGAGCTCGGCGGCGACGCCGCCAGGCGGGTCAGCGCCATCGACTTCGAGGGTCTCGCCGTCATTGCCGCGCGCGCCGCCGGCGCCACCCTCCTCATCCGCGGCCTGCGCGACGCCAACGATTTCGAGTACGAGATGCAGATGGTCGGCATGAACCAGTCGATGGCGCCCGACCTGCACACGGTGTTTCTGCCCGCCTCGCCGGCGGTGCGCCACATCACCGCCACGCTGGTGCGCCAGATCGCCACCATGGGCGGCGACGTGACGGCCTTCGTGCCGGCGGCGGTGGCCAGGATGATCGCCGAGCACTTCCCGCGCTGACGGGGTGAGCCGCCCCGTTGGTTTCTCATCTCTCGACAAGGAACAACAGGACATTGGCCGACACCCGCGACCTCGACAACACGCTGCTGATGGAGACCTCGCAAGGAGCCGTGACCATCGCGCTGCGGCCCGACCTCGCCCCCAACCACGTCGCCCGCATCAAGGAGCTCGCCCGCCAGGGCTTCTACGACGGCATCGTCTTTCACCGCGTGATCGACGGCTTCATGGCCCAGACCGGCGACCCCACCGGCACCGGCCGCGGCGGCTCCGGCAAGCACCTCAAGGCCGAGTTCACCCGCGAACCGCACGTGCGCGGCGTCTGCTCGATGGCGCGGGCGAGCGAACCCGATTCGGCCGACAGCCAGTTTTTCATCTGCTTTGCCGATGCCCGCTTCCTCGACGGCCAGTACACCGTGTGGGGCATGGTGACCGACGGCATGGAGGCGGTCGACCGCATCAAGCGCGGCGAGCCGGTTGCCGATCCCGACCGCATTGTCAGCCTGAAGGTCGCCGCCGACGCCTGAGCCCGCACCGCTGCCGGCGGCTGTGCTAGACTTGTCGACCTGATCGGCAGGAGAAGGATGATGTCGGACGATTCGCACGCCGGCGGGCAGGACGCTCGCCGTCGTTTCTTTCGCGACCGCGGCTGGATCGCGGCCATCATCCTGGTCGTCATCGGCGTCATCCTGCTGCTGCAGAACCTCGGCCTGGCAGTACCGCACAACTGGTGGGCCTTGTTCCTGCTCATTCCCGCCGGGGTGGCGCTGATGAGCGGCATGCGCGCCTACAACCGCGACGGCGGGCTGACGGCGGCCAGCATCGGCCCCTTCGTCGGCGCCCTGGTGCTGGTGGCGCTGACCGCGGTTTTCCTGCTCGATCTGGAGATCTGGAAATGGGTCGGGCCGATCGCCCTCATCCTGATCGGCCTCGGCATCCTCGCCCGCTACGTGCGCCGCTGAGCCCGCGCCGCGGTGTTGCTGGCGCTGCCCTGCCATGACACCATGGCCGCGGCTCGGTCAGCTGGGGTCCGATGCGGCATGGCACGTGATTTCGCCTGGGCTTCATTGCCGGACGAGGAATTGCTCAAGCTCCGTTTTCGCGACCTGGGTGTGACGCTCAAGGGGACGTGGCTGGAGGGTTGCGTCGAGCGCCTGCACGAGGAGCTCGACGAGCGCGGCCTGAAAGTCCGACCGCACGCCTGGATCGGCGAGGAGTGGTTCAGCCCCGACAACACGCCGGGCATCTCGGTGCCGTTTTACCTTGTCCATCCCCGTCTGGTCCGCCTCGAGCGCCGTCAGATCCTCGACGTCGAGGGCGGCAACGTCAGGGACTGCCAGCGCATCCTGCGCCACGAGGCCGGCCACGTGGTGCAGAACGCCTATCGCCTGCATCGGCGCCGGCGCTGGCAGCGTCTGTTCGGACGCTCGTCGATACGCTACCCGCGCCACTACCGGCCCGACCCGACCAGCCGCAACTACGTTCAGAACCTGCCCCTGTGGTATGCCCAGAGCCATCCCGACGAGGATTTCGCCGAGACCTTCGCGGTGTGGCTGCGCCCGCGCTCCGACTGGCGCCGGCGCTACTCCGGCTGGCCGGTGCTGGCCAAGCTGCGCTATGTCGACGAGCTGATGACCGAGATTGCCGGCGAGCGCCCGCAGCTCAACCATCGTTTCAAGGTCGATCCGATCAGCCGGCTCAGCAAGACGCTGGCCGAGCACTACCGCCGCAAGCAGGCGCTCTACCAGGTCAAGGGACCGACCGTCTATGATCGCGATCTGCTGCGCATCTTCACCGACGACCTCCGACACCGACGCGCGCCGGCGGCCGCCACGTTCCTGCGCCGCAACC
>CAZSWL010000062.1:0-7925 GCA_964610725.1 uncultured Bauldia sp. | reverse complement strand
CGCGACTCGACGACGACGGTCGGGGCCGCCAAGCAGATCGATCCGATTGCCACCGGATCGATCTCCGTCAGCAAGCACCGCCACGATCTCGAAATGCTCGACCGCTAGTCAGCGGTCGCCACCAACCGCCCCGGCCTTGTCGCCGGCAGCGTGTTCGATGGTGCCCAGCGCGTCGGCAAGGCGCGTCCTCGCACTGCCCGGCTTGAGCGGTTGTTGCTGGCTGGGGTCCGGGGCCCAGCCCGACAACCAGATCACGTCGACGGTCGCCCTGATGCGCCCGTCGGGACCGGCGAAGCGGCGCGCGTAGACTTCGCCGGCGCGTGTCAACACCGCGCGGCGCAACGGGCGGCGGTCGCGCTGGACCAGTACGTTGGTCGCGCCCATCGCCTGCAGGTCATGCATCAGCGCAACCACCGAGTCGTAACGGATGGTGTGACGATCCTGGTCGACCACCGGCAATGCAAAGCCGGCGCGCTGGAGGAGGGCGCCGATCGACCGCAGGTCGGCGAACGGAGCTACGCGGGGCGAGACACCGCCGGCAACCTCAGATTCGGCCAGCGCAAATACCTCGCGCAGTTCAATCAGCGTATCGCCGCCGATCAGGGCGGCGAGGAACAGCCCGTCCGGTCTCAATACCCGGCGAATCTGCGCGAACGTGCCGGGCAAGTCGTTCGCCCATTGCAGCGAGAGGGCCGAAACGACGAGGTCCTGGCTGGCCGCGGCGAGCGGCAGTGCCTCGACGTCGGCGACGATTTCGGGCCGCGTCTCGATCAGGCGATCAACCCGCGTGACCCGGTCGACTTTTCCGGACGTGGTCAGGTGATGGGCGAGGAGCCCCGACGGGTCATCAAGAACAACGGCGGTAGGGAAACGACGGGTGATCGTTGCCAATCGTTCGCCGAGCTCGTTCACGGCCGCCCTGAGCAGAAAGTCGGCGCCGGCGACACCAACAGCGAGCGCGCGCCGGCGGCGGGCCGACAGCAGGTTGCGATCGAAAATTGCCGGAGGTGTGACCATCGCCAAGGTATATGGCGTGGGTTGCCGGTCCCGTCAAAACCAGCGGATGTGGCGTCCGGCGGGCAGCGGCGGTAAGCTTGATAGATGGACGCCGCATACAGCGTTGACGGCCGCTCGGGGCGGGGGCTGGTCGGGCTCAAATCCGGCGCGATCGCGGCAGCGCGTCGGCTGGCCGACGTGGTGATGCCTCCGCAGTGCTTGTCCTGTCATGCGCTGACGGCAACGTCGGGCTCGCTGTGCTCCTCATGCTGGTCGCGGTTGAAGCTGATTGAGAGGCCCTATTGCGCGCGTCTCGGCTCACCGTTCGGATACGATCTCGGCGAGGGCGCCTTGTCGGCCGAGGCGATCGCCGATCCACCGCCGTTCGACCGTTGTCGGGCGGTTGCCGTTTTCGACGACGTCGCCCGTGGGCTTGTTCATGGCCTGAAGTACCGCGACCGTCTGGATCTTGCCGGCTGCATGGCCGGCTGGATGGTGCGCGCCGGCGGTGAGCTGATCGGCGAAGCCGAGGTGATCGTGCCGGTGCCGCTTCACCGCCGCCGCTTGTGGTGGCGGCGCTACAATCAGTCGGCGCTGCTCGCCGGGACGGTCGCCGCCAACGCCGCCAAGCCGTTCGTGCCGCTGGCGCTGCAACGCATCCGCGCGACGGCCCAGCAGGTCGGCCTGTCGCCGCGCGAACGCGACCGCAATGTGCGCGGGGCGTTCGGGGTCCCGGCGGCGGGTAAGGCGGCCGTCGGCGGCCGGCGCGTGCTTCTGGTCGACGACGTCTACACCACAGGCGCAACGGTCAAGGCGGCGACGCGAGCGCTGCTACGGGCCGGTGCCGCCGCCGTCGATGTGCTCGTCTTTGCGCGGGTTGTGCGTGACGAAATGTGACCGATATTCCAGCAATGGGTGTGCATCACGGTTCAAGGATATTTCGCGCCGCCGCGGTGCAAATGCGCAGCGGCCTCGACGTCGCAAGCAATGTGCGGACCGCCGAGCAATATATCCGTGAGGCAGCCGGACAAGGCGCCCAGTACGTGCTGACGCCGGAAATGACGACCGTCCTCGACCGTGATCGTGGGCGCCTGTTGGCGGCCATTGACCACGAAGAAACCGATCCGTCCCTGGCCCGGTTCCGCGAGCTCGCCGGCGAACTCGGCATCTACCTGCACATTGGTTCGATGGCGATCAAACTCGGCGAGGACACGGTCGCCAACCGCGCGTTCGTGATCGGGCCGACGGGTCTGATCCTGAGCCGATACGACAAGATCCACATGTTCGATGTCGATCTCGCCGGTGGCGAAAGCTACCGCGAATCGAAGCTCTACCGGCCGGGGGCGGAGGCCGTCGTGGTCGATCTGCCGTGGGTGCGCTTGGGGCTCACTATCTGCTACGACGTTCGTTTTCCGTCTCTTTACCGTTCGCTGGCACAATCGGGAGCGTCGGTGATCGCAATTCCGGCGGCGTTCACCCGCACTACTGGCGAGGCGCATTGGCATGTCCTCGTCCGTGCGCGAGCGATCGAGACCGGAGCCTTCGTGATCGCCGCGGCGCAATCCGGCCGCCATCAAGACGGCCGCGAGACCTATGGGCACGCGATGATCGTCGATCCGTGGGGCAGAATTCTCGCCGAGGCGCCGAGCGACGCCGGCGTTATCGTGGCCGACATCGACCCGACGATCAGCGCCAGCGTGCGCCAGCGCATTCCGGTCCTTGTTGGCGAGCGTCGATTCGTCGGGCCGGGGGCAACAACTGAAATCGGTGCGGCAAGATGATTCGCTATGCGCTCCGCTGCGATCGCGGCCACGAGTTCGAGGCGTGGTTCGGCTCGGCTGCCGACTACGATCGTAGCGCCGCTGCGGGCGAGAACGTTTGCCCGCTGTGCGGATCCACCTCGGTCGACAAGGCGCTGATGGCGCCCGCCATCAGCGGCAAGAGACGATCGGCAGAGGCGGCAAGCGAGGACAAGGGCGAGAAGGTGATGCTGGCGGCCCCCGACCCACGCCAGGCCGCCTTTCGCGAGGCGGTGAAGGAGTTTCGTCGCAAGCTCGTCGAGAGCGCCGACTATGTCGGCGATCGCTTCGCCGAAGAAGCGCGCAAGATCCACTACAACGAAGTGGAGCCGCGCGGCATCTACGGCGAGGCTACCGCCGAGGAGGCGCGTGGGCTGGCCGAAGAAGGCGTCGCTTTCCAGCCGCTGCCGCCGCTGCCGGAAGACCGCAACTAGGGGCACGCCACCGGCCGCAACTGTCGGCCGCCATTGTTGAGATTGCGATTCAGGTTGAACGGAAATCGGACTGCCGGACCGGTTCAAGCAGTGCCGAAATCGTGAGTCCGTTCAATCGGTTGGCGCGTCCTATTGGAATGTGCCAGCGGGTGGCCCGAGATGAAGTGAAGGCATCGGCTGAGGAGCAAAGCTGCTCGTCCGATAGCGAAGGGACCGGGATGGGGGGCCGGCGGTGTGTCCGCGGCTAATGACGCTCGGCCGCCATCATGAAGTTGACGCCCATGTCGGCGGTCAGGTGCCAACTATCGCTCAGTGGCGAATAGACGACGCCGGTCTCGGCGGCGGGTGTGAGGCCGGCAGCGCGGAACGCTGCGGCAAGCTCCGACGGTGTGACCAGCTTGTCATAGCGGTGAGTTCCGCGTGGCAACCAGCCGAGCACGTACTCGGCGCCGAGGATGGCAAAAACGAAGGCGCGCAGGGTGCGGTTTATGGTCGAGGCCGCGAGCAGGCCGCGCGGCTTCAACAGCGCGGCGCAAGTGGCCACGAAGCGGTCGACGTCGGTGACGTGTTCGACAACCTCCAGAACGGTGACCACGTCGAAGCGCTCTGTGGCCTCGGCAAGCGCTTCGGCAGTGGTGGCGCGATAGTCGATGGCGAGACCGGCTTCGTCGGCGTGAAGCCTCGCCGCGGCGATCGATTCGGCGACCGGGTCGATGCCGGTGACTGTTGCCCCCATTCGGGCGAGCGGCTCGGTGAGGATGCCTGCCCCGCAGCCGACGTCGAGAACCGCGAGGCCGGTCAGCGCCGCGGCATCCTTCGGATCGCGGTCGAATCGTTGGCAGATGCGGGTTTTGAGCCAGGTCAGTCGGGTCGGATTGAGCCGATGCAACGGCCGCATCGGTCCGTCGGCGTCCCACCAGGTTGCGGCGAGTGCGGCAAAACGGGCCTGCTCGGCTGGATCGACGGTGGAGAGGTGCGCGGACCGGCTTGGCATGGACGCAGTTTAGCGCAAGCGGCTGGCCGAACAGAACACTGCCACGAGCAGGCGGTGCCGCCCGCCCGTTGCGGCCGTGCGCTCTACTCGCTATGAACGCGCCGTTTCCGGGCCGGGTGTGGCCGGGCGGGTGGACAATGGCACGGCTGGTGATGAAATTCGGGGGGACGTCGCTCACCGACGTTCGCCACATTCGCAACGTAGCCCGCCACGTCAAACGTGAGGTCGCAGCCGGTCATCAAGTTGCGGTGGTGGTTTCGGCCATGGCCGGCACCACCAACCAGCTGGTTGCCTGGACGGCCGAGATGGCGCCGCTCCACGACGCACGGGAATACGATACCGTGGTTGCCTCGGGCGAGCAGATCACCTCGGGCCTGCTGGCCATCGCCCTTCAGGACGTCGGCGTGGAGGCGCGCTCGTGGCAAGGCTGGCAAATCCCGATCAAGACAGATGCCGCCCACGGAGCGGCGCGCATCGTCGAAATCGTCAGCGACCGGCTGATCGAGCGTCTGGCCCGCGGGCAGGTGGCGGTCGTTTCGGGCTTTCAGGGCGTCGCCCCCGACAACCGCATCGCCACGCTCGGTCGCGGCGGATCGGACACCAGCGCGGTGGCGTTGGCGGCCGCACTGAACGCCGCGCGTTGCGACATCTACACCGACGTCGACGGTGTCTACACTTCCGACCCGCGCATCGTGCAAAAGGCCCGCCGGCTGGCGCGCGTCTCCTACGAGGAGATGCTCGAAATGGCCTCGCTCGGCGCCAAGGTGCTCCAGGTCCGCTCGGTGGAGCTGGCCATGGTGCACGGGGTACGCATATTGGTGCGCTCGAGCTTCACCGAGCCCGGCGCGCCGGAACTCGCGGGCGGCAACGAGCCGCCGGGCACGCTGATCTGTGACGAGGACGAGATCGTGGAAAAGAAGATCGTGAGCGGCATCGCCTATTCCAAGGACGAGGCTGAGATTTCGCTGCGTCGACTCGCCGACAAGCCGGGGGTCGCAGCAGCGGTGTTCGGGCCGCTGGCGGCAGCCGACATCAACGTCGACATGATCGTCCAGAACATCTCCGAGGATGGCACGCTGACCGACCTCACCTTCACCGTGCCGACCGCCGACTACGAGCGCTCGCACGCGGTCCTCGAAAGGGCCAAGGACCAGATCGGCTACGAAATCATCCAGGGCTCGACCGAGATCGCGAAGGTTTCGGTCATCGGTATCGGCATGCGCAGCCACGCCGGCGTCGCCGCCGATTGCTTCAAGGCGCTCGCGGCCAAAGGCATCAATATCCGGGCGATCACGACATCTGAAATCAAGATATCGGTATTGATTGAGGCGCCGTACACGGAGCTTGCGGTACGGACTTTGCATTCGTTATACGGGCTCGACAACACCTGACCGGCGCGGTCCCGGCGCGCCGGCGGAGGCCGGCGGTCACGCAGCCCGCCGCCGTAACGTCCCGAGGACAGCGATCATGCGGGGTCCACCCGCTGGGCCGCGCGTCTTGCTCCGCCGCCTGCGCGAGACCATGGCGGAGCCGATCAGCGCCCAAGCCCGGCTTGACAAGACCGTCACCCAGATCGCGGCCAACATGGTGGCCGAGGTGTGCTCGGTCTATGTGCTGCACTCGGACGGCGTGCTCGAGCTGTACGCAACCGAGGGCCTCAAGGCGGAAGCGGTCCACCACGCCTCGCTGAGAATTGGCCAGGGGCTGGTCGGTACCATTGCCGCCGAGGCGCGGCCGCTCAACCTGTCCGACGCTCAGTCGCACCCGGCCTTTCGCTACCTGCCGGAGACAGGCGAGGAAATCTACAAGTCGTTTCTGGGGGTGCCGATATTGAGGGCAGGGGGCACGCTTGGCGTCCTCGTCGTCCAGAACAAGACGCCGCGCGCCTACCACGACGACGAAGTGGAGGCGTTGCAGACGACGGCGATGGTGCTCGCCGAGCTTATCGCCGTGGGTGAGCTGTCGGGGCTCGCACGCGCAGGCGCCGCACTTGATCTCAAGCGCCCGATTACGCTCGCCGGCCTCGGCCTGTGCGAGGGGGTCGGCCTCGGCCATGTGGTCTTGCACGAGCCGCGGGTCGTGGTGACTGCCCTCATCGGCGAAGACGTTTCCCAGGAGGCCCGCCGCCTCGACGAGGCAATTGCCAGCCTGCGTCTTTTCGTCGATGACATGCTGTCGCGCAGCGACATCGCAGCCACCGGCGAACACCGCGACGTGCTCGAGGCCTACCGTATGTTCGCCTACGACCGCGGCTGGGTCCGGCGCATGCACGAGGCGATCCGCAACGGCCTCTCGGCGGAGGCTGCGGTTGAACAGGTGCAAAGCGACATGCGCGCCCGCCTGCAGCGCGAGTTGAACCCGTTCGCACGAGACCGCCTGCACGATTTTGACGATCTGACCAACCGTTTGCTGCGCGTACTGCTCGACAAGCCGCATGGGCCGAGCGAGGCTGAACTGCCCAGGGACGCCATCATCGTGGCGCGGACCATGGGCGCGGCGGAACTGCTCGACTACGGGCGCGAGCGCATTCGCGGGCTGGTGCTGGAGGAAGGCGGCCCGACGGCCCATGCCACGATCGTCGCCCGCGCCCTTGGCATTCCCGCCGCTGGCCGGGTCGGCAACGTGGTCGCCTTGGTCGAGAACGGCGATGCCATCATTGTCGATGGCGAGGCGGGTGAGGTCCACCTCCGGCCCAGCGCCGATGTCGAGCTGGCCTACGCCGAGAAAGTCCGTTTCCGCGCCAAGCGCCAGGCGCAGTACCGCTTGGTGCGTGACAAGCCGGCGATCACCCGTGACGGCGTGCAAGTCGCTCTGCTGATGAATGCCGGCCTGTTGGTCGATCTGCCCCACCTCGACGAATCGGGCGCCGCCGGCATCGGCCTCTTCCGCACCGAGTTGCAGTTCATGATCGCTGCCAAGATGCCCAGGCTCGGCGAACAACAAACGCTCTATCGTGCCGTACTCGATGCGGCCGGCAATCGCCCGGTCACCTTTCGCACCCTTGATATCGGTGGCGACAAGGTTCTGCCCTATCTGCGAACCGCCGAAGAGGAGAACCCGGCGATGGGCTGGCGGGCGATCAGGCTCGGGCTCGACCGACCAGGTCTCTTGCGCACGCAATTGCGCGCTCTCCTGCGGGCCGCCGCCGGCCGCGAACTCAGCGTCATGTTGCCGATGGTGACCGAGCTGGACGAAGTCCGCCGCGCGCGCGCCATGATCGACCGCGAGCTTGTCCATATGCGCCACCACGGTCGCGCGGAGCCGGCCAAGGTGATGCTCGGCGCGATGATCGAAGTGCCGGCGATGTTGTGGCAGCTTGACCACCTGCCTGCGGTCGCCGATTTCGTCTCGGTCGGGACCAACGACCTCCTCCAGTTCATGACTGCCAGTGACCGCAGCAACATGCTGGTTGCCGAGCGCTTCGATCCGCTGTCGCGGCCATTTTTGCGCGCGCTCAGGTCGATCGTCGAGATTTGCGCGCCGGTCATGCCGGTGACGCTGTGCGGCGAGCTTGCCGCCAATCCGTTGGCGGCGCTGGCGATCGTCGGCCTCGGCTATCGGTCGCTATCGATCTCGCCGGCGGCGATCGGCCCGGTGAAGGCGATGATCCTCGCCCTAGACGCCGCCAAGGCAGGGCGCGTGGTCGGCGACCTCGTCGACGATGCGGCCGGCGACGACAACCTGCGGCCGGCACTTGCCGCT
>CAZSWL010000061.1:0-3279 GCA_964610725.1 uncultured Bauldia sp. | reverse complement strand
CGCGGCCGAGCACCTGGTGATCCTCTCGGCGGAGGAGGAGATCCTGCAGGGCCTCGGCATCCCGTACCAGGTCGTGAACATCGCCGCCGGCGACCTCGGCGCCCCGGCGGCGCAGAAGTTCGACTGCGAGGCGTGGCTCCCGGGCCAGCAGCGCTATCGGGAGCTCACCAGCTGCAGCAACTGCACCGCGAACTCGACGTCGCGCGTGAAACGGCCGGCGACCGGCAGGCGCTTGGCACCACCAGGCGGGGCATCGGACCGGCCTACGAGGACAAGGTCGGCCGGCGCGCCCTGAGGGTCGTCGACCTTGCCGATCCGGCGACGCTGCCGGCCAAGATCGAGCGATTGCTGGCCCACCACAACGCCCTCAGGCGCGGACTGGGCACGCCGGAAGCCGATGCTGATGAGCTTGCCGCCATGCTCGTCGCCATCGCGCCGAAGGTGCTGCCCTTTGCCGGTTCGGCTTGGCGTCGCCTTGCCGAGGCGCGGCGGCAGGGCCGTCGCATCCTGTTCGAGGGCGCCCAGGGCGCGCTGCTCGATCCCGATCACGGCACCTACCCGTACGTGACCTCGTCCAACACCGTCGCCGGACAGGCGGCCACCGGGTCGGGTCTCGGGCCGGAATCGATCGGCTACGTGCTCGGCATCACCAAGGCGTACACCACCCGGGTGGGTGCCGGGCCGTTCCCGACCGAGGAAACGGGCGAGGTCGGTGAGCGGCTCGGCCGGGTAGGCAGGGAATTCGGCACCGTCACCGGGCGCAAGCGTCGCTGCGGCTGGTTCGACGCCACCCTTGTCCGCCAGGCGGTCAGCCTGTCGGGCGTCGACGGCATTGCGCTCACCAAGCTCGACGTCCTCGACGGATTGAAGTCGATCAGGATTGCGGTCGGTTACCGGCTGGACGGTCGGGCGATCGACTATCTGCCGGCCGCGCCGGCCGCCCAGGCCCGGGTCGAGCCGGTCTACGAGGAGATGGAAGGCTGGTCCGGTTCGACGGCCGGGGCGCGCACGTGGAATGACCTTCCCGCGCAAGCCGTCAAATACGTGCGTCACGTCGAGGAGCTGATCGGGGCGCCGGTAGCCTTACTTTCGACAAGTCCCGAGCGCGACGATACAATTCTTGTTCACGATCCTTTCCAGGGATAACAAGGGGCGCAAGGAAGCGTCCTGAGAGCGAACCAATGGCCGAATACTACGCCATGCTCAGCAAAGCGGTCGCTGGCCTCGAGGCCGGCGGCGTCGAGGCGCGGCGGGCGGTTTACGACAAGGCGCGCAACGCGCTGATCGGTCAACTGAAGGCGATCGATCCGCCGTTGCCGGCGGCCGAGATTTCGCGCCATCGGTTGGAGCTGGAGGAGGCGATCCGCCAGGTGGAGCGCGAAGCGGTCGATCGCGCCCCTGGCGCCGGAGCGGGCCGGCCGGCGCCACCGGGACCGCGAACCGAAGCGTTCCGCGGGGCGATCGCCGAGGCGGCCAGCCGCGGTGCGGGCGAGGCGCCGAGATACGATTCGGCTTCGACGGATGGGCGACCACGGTCCAACGGCGGTCAGCGCGCGGCGGGCCGCGGCGAACGCCCGCCGCCGTCTGCAGTGCCGCCCGCGCCTCCCGCCTATCCGGCGGCGAGCGCCTATACGCCGCCGCGCACGGAGCGCGAAGCGACCGCGGGGCCGCGCCTGGCGCCCGACTACGACTGGGAGCCACAGGAGGCGCCGTCGCCGCGTCATCAGGAGGATGCCTATGCAGAGCGGCGCGAGCGCGCCGGCGCGACGCAACGCGGCCGGCGCCGGCAGGGTGGCGCCGAAATCCCCGACGTCGTTGAAAGGCGCGCGCGGCCGTCGCGGTTGCCGGCGATCCTGTTGCTGGCGCTGATCGTGGTGATGGCCGTTGGCCTGGCGGCGTTCGGTTGGTCGCAGCGCGCCATGCTTGCCGATGTGCTCGGCTCGTTCGACTTTTCATCGCAACAGGCGTCCGCGCCGCCCACGACGTCCGCGCCGGCGTCGTCGACCACGGCAACGGCGAGCAATGCCACCAACGAAGTGGCGGCGACGTCAAACAAGAATGCCGACCGGTTGCCGTCGGGCGGATCCTCGCAGGCGATGGCGCCGGCAGGCGAAACGGCGGCGCCGGCGGGCCAGAGCGACGTCAACGTCGCGCCGCGAGTTGTGACGGCGGCCGAGCCTGCCACTCAGCCGGCCGCCCAGGCCGGCGCCGCGGGCGCGCAAAAGGCGACCCTCTACGAAGAACCGCTCAATTCCGGCCAGGCGGCCTCGGGAGTGATCGCGATCGACGCCACGGTGACGTGGCGGTACGTAGCCGATAGTCCCGATGGCGCCGAGGTCATCGCCAACGTGGTCGTGCCGCAGCGGAAGATGACGGTCAAACTGACGTTCCGCCGTAACACCGACCCGACGCTGCCGGCCAGTCATCTGGTCGAGGTGGTGATCGATACGCCGCCCGATTTCCCCGGTAAGGGCATCAAGAGCGTGCCGCGCCTGGTTCTCAAGGCAAGCGAGGCGGCCGCGCAAGGCCAGCCGCTGATCGGCGCGACCGCCAGCATCACCGACGGATTCTTCTGGATCGCGCTGTCCGGCGTCGACGCCGACAAGGCCGCCAATCTCACCGCGCTGAAGAACAACGACTGGCTCGACCTGCCGCTGGTCTATGACACGGGCCAACGCGCGATCCTGACCATCGCCAAGGGCCCGCCGGGCACGCAAGCGATGGATGAGGCGCTGACCGCCTGGGCCCAATAGCCCCGGCGAGGCAGCAGGCGCCGGATGTTGCGGTCCGGCAGCCGGTGGGGGCTCGGCTCAGCCGGCGACGGCGTCGGCGGAGGTGCGTTCGCGGTCCTTGGCGCCCTTCTTGACGGCTTTCTGGACCTTCTCGAAGGCGCGCACCTCGATCTGGCGGACGCGCTCGCGCGAGACGCCGAACTCGCCCGACAGCTGCTCGAGCGTGATGGGATCGTCGCTGAGGCGGCGCGCCTCGAAGATACGGCGCTCGCGGTCGTTGAGCACGCCGATGGCGTCGGCGAGCAGCTTGCGACGGTGGTCGAGTTCCTCGCTCTCGGCGAGCAGCGTTTCCTGGTCGGGCGCCTCGTCGACCAGCCAGTCCTGCCACTCGCCGCCGCTCTCGCCGTCGGCCCTGAGGGGGGCGTTGAGCGAGGCGTCGCCGCCGAGCCGGCGGTTCATCGACACCACTTCGTCCTCGCTGACGCCCAGCCGGGTGGCAATCTGGCTCACCTGATCGGGGTGGAGGTCACCCTCGTCGAGGGCCTGG
>CAZSWL010000060.1:0-5889 GCA_964610725.1 uncultured Bauldia sp. | reverse complement strand
TCCGGCTGCGTTGGCTGCGGGCGCTGCATCACCTGGTGCCCGGTCGGCATCGATATCACAGAGGAGGCGCGCGCCATCCGCGCTGCGCCGGCAGCGGAGCGAATGACATGATCGAGGGTCTCGACCGCTACGTCCGCGATCATCCGTTTTTTGCTGGCCTTGCCGAGGACTACGCGACGCTTGTCACCGGGTGCGCCCGCAACGTCATCTTCAAGGCAGGCTCCTACCTCTATCACCACGGCGATCCAGCCGACGAGTTCTTCCTTATCCGCCACGGCCGCGTTGCCCTTGAGATGTCCGCCCCCGGCCGTGCAGCTGTCACCTTCCAGACGGTGCGTGAGGGTGACGTCGTCGGTGTGTCCTGGCTGCTGCCTCCCTACCGCTGGAGCTACGACGCCCGCGCCGTCGAATTGGTTCGCGCCATTGGCATGGACGCCAAATGCCTGCGCGGCAAATGCGACGATGACCACGACCTCGGCTACCAGATGATGATGCGCTTCGTCCCGGTGCTGGTCGAACGGCTGCAGGCGACGAGGATGCAAATCCTCGACGTCTATGGGGACGCGACCTGACCGATGCCGGCCGCCGCGTCCGATCCCATGGTTCCCGCGGTCGTCCGCGTCGCCCGCGTGCGCCGCGAGCTTGCTGACGTGTGGACGCTTGAAATCGACCCCGGCGCCGGCGGGTTCGCCTTCGCCCCCGGTCAGTTCAACATGCTATATGCCTTCGGCGTCGGCGAGGCGGCGATCTCGATCAGCGGCGATCCCGCCAGGCCGGAACGCCTGGTCCACACTGTCCGCTCCGTCGGCAAGGTCTCGGCGGCCCTCGCCCGCCTGAAGCCGGGCGACCAGCTTGGCGTGCGCGGGCCGTTCGGGCGCGGCTGGCCGGCTGAAGAGATGTATGGTGCCGACGTCGTCATTGTCGCCGGCGGCCTTGGTCTCGCCCCTTTGCGGCCGTCCCTGTACCGGCTGCTCGCCACGCGTAACCGCTACGGCCGCGTCATGCTGCTCTCCGGCGCGCGCGGTCCCGCGGAGATCCTGTTCCGCAAAGAGCTGGAGCACTGGCGTACCCGCCTCGACATCGACGTCGAGGTGACCGTCGACCATGCCGGAGCTGACTGGCACGGCAATGTCGGTGTGGTGACAACGTTGATCGCCAACGCTGGTTTCGAGCCGACGAGCACGGCGGCGCTGGTGTGCGGCCCCGAGATCATGATGCGCGTCGCCGCCGTCGAGCTGGAGAGGCGGGGTGTTGCCGCCGACGCCGTCTACCTGTCGATGGAACGCAACATGAAGTGCGCCATTGGCCATTGTGGTCACTGTCAGTTCGGCCGAGACTTCGTCTGCCGGGATGGACCGGTCGCTACGCATGCCCGCCTCGGTCCCCTGCTCACGATGAGGGAGATTTGACATGGCCGCTGCCAGCAAGCCGAAACTTGCGGTCTGGAAGTTCGCCTCCTGCGACGGCTGCCAGCTTTCCCTCCTCGACTGCGAGGACGAGCTTCTCGACATCGCCGGCGCTGTCGACATCGCCTATTTCCTCGAAGCGACGCGGGCGACGGTCAAGGGACCCTACGACGTGTCGCTCGTGGAAGGATCGATCACCACCGCCCACGACGCCGAGCGCATCATGGAGGTCCGCCGGCAATCGAAAATACTTGTCACGATCGGCGCCTGTGCCACCGCTGGCGGCATTCAGGCGCTGCGGAATTTCGCTGATGTCAAAGCATTCACGGCGATCGTCTATGCCCGCCCCGACTATATCTCGACACTGGCCACCTCAACGCCGATCGCCGACCATGTTCGCGTCGATTTTGAACTGCGCGGCTGTCCGATCAACAAGCGCCAGCTGGTCGAAGTGCTCTCCGCGCTGCTCGCCGGGCGCAAGCCGATCACCCCCACGCACAGCGTCTGCATCGAGTGCAAGCTCAAGGGCAATGTCTGCGTCATGGTCGCCCACGGCACGCCCTGCCTCGGTCCGGTCACCCACGCCGGCTGCGGCGCGATTTGTCCGAGCTTCGACCGCGGCTGCTACGGCTGCTTCGGGCCGATGGAAACCCCCAATACGCCGTCACTCAGTCGCGGGCTCGAGGGTCTCGGCATGAACGAGCGGGACCTCCAGCGCGTGTACGCAACCTTCAACACCAACGCTGAACCTTTCCGCCGGGAAGCCAAACGCCATGGCGCGTAAGACGATCAAGGTCGACTATCTCGCCCGCGTCGAGGGCGAGGGAGCTCTCACCGTCGTCGTCCGCGACGGCAAGGTACGCGAGACGCAGCTTCGCATATTCGAGCCACCGCGCTTCTTCGAGGCATTTCTGCGTGGTCGCGCCTACACCGAAGCCCCCGATATCACCGCCCGCATCTGTGGCATCTGCCCGGTCGCCTATCAGATGAGCTCGGTGAACGCCATGGAAGACGCCTTCGGCGTGACCGTCGATGGTCCGCTGCGCGAGCTGCGCCGGTTGATCTACTGCGGCGAATGGATCGAGAGTCACACGCTCCACATCTACATGCTGCATGCGCCCGATTTTCTCGGTTACGAAGGCGCCATCGACCTCGCCCGCGATCACCCCGACATCGTCAAACGCGGTCTGGCACTGAAGAAGACCGGCAACGCCTTGATGACGCTGACCGGCGGGCGCGAGGTCCATCCCATCAACGTCAGGGTCGGCGGCTTTTACAAAGCGCCGCGCAAGCGTGATCTCGTCGCCATGGCCGACGAGGTCAAGCGCGCCCGCGACATGGCGCTCGAAACCGTGCGCTGGACAGCCGGCTTCGATTTCCCCGACGGCGAGCGCGACTACGAATTCGTAGCGCTCACTCACCCGCACGAATATCCGTTCAACGAAGGCCGCATCGTCTCCAACAAAGGCCTCGACATCTCCGTCCGCGACTACAACGATCATTTCGTGGAGAGCCACGTCGCACATTCCCACGCCCTCCATGCTCATATCCGCCAGCGCGGCGCCTACCTGGTCGGTCCACTGGCACGGTTTGCCCTGAGCTTCGAGAAGCTTTCGCCGCTCGCCCGTGAGGTGGCGACCGAGGCCGGCATCGCGCCGGTTTGTCGCAATCCCTACCAGAGCATCGTGGTGCGCGCCGTCGAGGTGCTTTACTCCTGCGACGAAGCGTTGCGCATTATCGAGAATTACGAGGAGCCCGACCGGCCTTTCGTCCCCGTCGAGCCGCGCGCCGCGATTGGCCACGGCGCCAGCGAGGCACCGCGCGGCATGCTCTATCACCGTTATCGCTTGGATGATGACGGCACCATCCTCGAGGCGCAGATCGTGCCGCCGACCTCCCAGAACCAGCCGAGCGTCGAGGAAGACCTCAAGGTGCTGATCGACGGCTGGCTCGATCTGCCGGACGACGAGCTTCGCCACCGCTGCGAGCAGACGGTCAGGAACTACGATCCCTGCATCTCCTGCGCCACCCACTTCCTCGACCTTCGCATCGACCGCGGCTGACGATGGGGAGCGCCGGCTTCTTGCGGGTCATTGGCATCGGCCATCGCGACCGCGCCGACGACGCCGTCGGCCGCCTCCTCGCCGATCGCCTGCGCGAACGCGCCCCGCCCGGCGTTGAGGTTGTCGACACCGACGGCGAGGCGGCGCGTCTGCTCGATCTGATCGCCGGCGTCGATCATGTCGTCATCGTCGACGCCGCGCTGTCGGGAGCCGGCCCCGGTACGATCCGGCGTTTCGACGCCGTCGCCCGCCCGCTGCCAAGAACCGCCTTTGCCGCGTCCACCCACGCCGTCGGCCTTGCCGACGCGATCGAGCTGGCGCGGGCCCTCGACCAGCTGCCCGCCCACTGCATCGTTTACGCCATCGAGGGCAGCAGCTTCGAACTCGGCCAGCCATTGTCGCCAGCGGTCGCCACTGCGATCGACGAGACGATCGCGCTGGTGCTCGACGAGGTTCGCGTCACAGCGGTCTGACCCCGGTGCACGAACACGCCCTGATGGCCGACCTGATCGGCCAGATCCTCAAGACGGCTGCCCGCGAGCACGCCCGCCGCGTCACCGCCGTCTCGGTGAGGCTCGGTGCCCTCAGCCACATGACGCCGGATCATTTCGGCGAACACTTCGAACAGGTCGCCGCCGGCACCATCGCCGAGGGCGCCATCCTGCACACGGTCACGTCCGACGACATCGGCGATCCGCACGCAGCCGATGTGATTCTCACGGACGTCGAGGTCGAGTCCTGACCCGCGCCGCTACGCCGACGACGTCGACGTCAGGTCGATGGTCACCTTGACCACGTCGGGATCGTCGCTCGCGGCAGGGACAAATCCCAGTTCCGTCGCCATTTTGAGCATGATCTTGTTCTCCCGCAGGACGTCACCGTACATCGTCTTGACGCCCCGCGCGCGGGCGTAGGCCAGCAGATCGCTCATCAGACGGTAGCCGATGCCGCGCCCTTTCAGATCCGAACGGACCATGACCGCGTATTCGGATGTCTCGTTGTCGGGATCGGCGATGAAGCGCGCCACCCCGAAGATCTCGTCACTAACCTCCGCGACGCCTGTGGCAACGAGGGCCAGTTCGCGGCTGTAGTCGATCTGCGAGAACCGCGCCGCCATGACGTGCGGGAACTCTTTCATCGGCCGGAAGAATCTTAGGCGAATATCTTCGGGTGTCGAGCGGGTGACCATCGTCACCAGCGCCGGCTCGTCCTGCGGTCGAATCGGACGCACGACGACGCGCTCGCCGCCCGGAAGCACGACCTCCCGTTCGAGCGCCGACGGGTAGGGCTTGATGACCAGGCGATCGGCCGGCGCGCCCCCCGGTGACGGCCTCACCACCGCCCGTGCGTCGAGCGCCAGCACGCCGGTCTCATCGGCAAGCAGCGGATTGATGTCGAGCTCGGCGATCTCGGCGAAGTCGACGATCAGTTGCGACAGCTGCACGAGGGTCAGTTCGATCTGCGCGAGCGCGACCGGCGGACGGTCGCGGTAGCCGGCCAGCAGACGGGCCACGTGCGTCCGGCTGATCATTTCGCGGGCGAGAGCAAGATTGAGCGGCGGCAGGCCGATGGCTCGGTCGCCGATGATCTCGGTTGCCGTGCCGCCCTGGCCGAACAGGAGCACCGGGCCGAAGGTCGCATCACCGGCGATGCCGACCAGCAATTCGAAGGCATGCGGGCGCCGCGCCATCGCCTCGACGGTGAAGCCGGTGATGCGCGCCGTCGGGGCGTTGGCCTTGACCGTGGCAAGCATCTCGCCGGCCGCGTCGGCAACGGCCTTCGCGTTCATCAGGTCCAGCCGCACGCCGCCGAGGTCCGACTTGTGGCTGATGTCCGGCGACAGGATCTTCAGCGCCACCGGGGTGCCGATCTCGCCAGCCAGCCACGCGGCGTCCTCCGGGTTGCGGGCGACCCGGCTGGCAACCACCGGGACGCCGTAGGCGGAAAGCAGTTGCTTGGCCTCGGGGCCGGTGAGCACGCTGCGGCCCTCGCCGATGGCGCCGTCGATCAGCGCACGCGCCGTTTTGCGATCCGGCGGCGGGCTGCGCGGCTCCGCCGGCGGCGTCTCCAGCAATTCCTCCTGGTTGCGGCGGTATTCGACGATGTGCATGAACGCCCGAACGGCCTCGTCAGGGGTTTCGTACGAGGGCACCCGCTTGTTGGCGAATAGCTTGCGCGCAGCCGCCGCGGTGCCGTCGCCGAGCCAGCACGTCAGCACCGGCACGTCGGGATTGGTCGGCAATGAATCGGCCACCGCCCTGGCGGCATCCATGCTGTCGGTGATCGCGGTCGGACAGTTCATCACCAGAACCGCGTCGCAGCCGGGCTCGCGCACCAACGCCGCCAGCGCCTTTTGATAACGTTCACCAGGGGCATCGCCGATGATGTCGACCGGATTGGCGTGCGACCAGGTCTTTGGC
>CAZSWL010000059.1:0-3909 GCA_964610725.1 uncultured Bauldia sp. | reverse complement strand
CTTCTTCGACATCCCCACCGACAATCTCTTCTCGGTGCCGGTGTTCACCCGCGACATCAAGGCCCACCACGACATCGCCGACGTCATGGTGGTGTCACCCGACGTCGGCGGCGTCGTGCGCGCCCGCGCGCTCGCCAAGCGCATCGACGCGCCGCTCGCCATCGTCGACAAGCGGCGCGAGCGGCCGGGCGAGGCGGAGGTGATGAACATCATCGGCAACGTTTCCGGCCGCCGCTGCGTCCTCTTCGACGACATCGTCGATTCGGGCGGCACCCTGGTCAACGCCGCCGCGGCGCTGATGGACAAGGGCGCCGCTTCGGTGCTCGCCTACATCACCCACGGGGTGCTGTCGGGCGGCGCCGTCGCCCGCATCACCGCCGCCAAGCTGGAGGAGCTGGTGATCACCGATTCGATCCAGCCGACCGAGGCGGTGATCGCCGCCCCCAACATCCGCGTCTGTCCGATCGCCACATTGATCGGCGAGGCGATCGCCCGCACCGCCAACGAGAAGTCGGTGTCGAGTCTGTTCGACTAGAGCGTCAGGCGGCCCAGCGATCGGCACCGCGTGAGGTCACCCGCGCGGCTGCGGGTACATTTGTCGCAGGAGGGCGTCCCATAGCCGGTCCCCCAACACTCTTCGCAGCCCGATGAACATTCCCGCGCCGGCGACCCGGTAGCGCGGTTTCGGGCGCCGCGCGTTGAGTGCCCGTTCGATGACCTTGGCCACCGCGTCCGGCGGTCTGACCATCCAACCAGCCATGCCCGGCCGGTAGGCATCGGCGGTGATACGCGCCACCGCCGTATCGAGTTGGGCGTAAGGGCCGGTGTCGGCGACGTGATCCATGCTGCCGACGGCGGCATCGGCGAAGCCGGTGCGCACCAGCCCCGGCTCAATGACGATCACGTCGACGCCGAAGCCGGCGACCTCGAACCTGAGCACGTCCGAGATCGCTTCCAGTGCGTGCTTGGAGGCGTGGTAGGCGCCGCCGCCGGGATAGGCGACCTTGCCGCCCATCGACGAGAGGTTGACGATCTTGCCCCAACCCTGCGCCCGCATGGCGGGCAGCACCAGTTGTGTCAGACGCAGCAGCCCGACGACGTTAGTCTCGAGTTGCGCCCTCAGCTTGTCGATCGGCAGCGTCTCCAGCGCCCCCGACTGGCTGTAGCCGGCGTTGTTGACGAGCACGCCGACGGGGCCGAATTTTGCCGCGATCTCGGCGACCGCTTCCGGCAGCGCCGCCAGGTCGGCGACGTCGAGCCTGCCGGTCTGGCAGCCGGCGGCGGCGAGGTGAACCAGGCGGTCCGACCGCCGGGCGGTGGCCACCACCGGCCAGCCGGCCCTGGCGAGCCTCAGCGCCGTCGCCTCGCCGATCCCCGAGGAGGCGCCGGTGACGAGCACGGTTCTGGAGACATCGCCCATGCCGGCATTTTGGCCAGCCGGCGTTGCCGCACAAGCGGCAATCGCGGCAACCGCCCCGCGTTGCGCCCTCGCGCGCCATCGTCTATATGACCGGCCGGCCGCGCCGGCACCCTCCGGCGGCGGCATCTGCTCAAGGTGAAGGAGTTCTGTGATGGCCGCCAGCTACGAGCTCACGGCGACGGCGCGCGCCACGGCGGGCACCGGCGCCACCCGCGCCGTGCGCCGGCAGGGCAAGGTCCCCGCCGTCATCTATGGCGGCAACCGGCCTCCGCTTGCCATCACCCTCGACGGCCACGAGATCACCGGTCGCATCCGCGGCGGCGGCTTCTACACCACCGTCGCCACCATCGCCGTCGACGGCGACAAGATCGCGGCGCTGCCGCGCGACTACCAGCTCGATCCGCTGAGCGAGCGGCCGATTCACGTGGATTTCCTGCGCATCCTCCCCGGCACGGCGGTGACCGTCGACGTGCCCGTCCGCTTCGTCAACGAAGGCCAGGCGCCCGGCATCCGCCGCGGCGGCGTGCTCAACGTGGTGCGTCACCGCATCTCGCTGGTGTGCCCGGTCGACGCTATTCCCGACCACATCACCGCCGACCTCACCGGCCTCGAAATCGGTGACTCGCTGCACATTTCGGCGATCGCCCTGCCCGAGGGCGTGCGCACGACCATCCGCGGCCGCGACTTCACCGTCGCCACCGTCGCCGCCGCCGCCGGCGTCAAGGAAGAGATGCGCGCCGCTCTCGAGGCCGCCGCCGCCGCCAAGGCCGCTGCTGCCGCCGCCGCCGAGGCCGGCCTCGTCGAGGGCGCCGCCCCCGCCGAAGGCGAGGCCGCCGCCGCCCCGGAAGCCAAGCCGGAAGCCAAGCCGGAGGCCGGCAAGAAGGAGTAGCCCCGGCGCCCGCGTGCGCGGAGACCGCCCATGCTGCTGCTCGTCGGCCTTGGCAATCCGGGCCGCCAGTACGCCTCGAACCGCCACAACGTCGGCTTCATGGCCGCCGACGTCATCCATAGCCGCCATCGCTTCCCGCCGTGGCGGCGGCGCTTCCAGGCGGAGGTCGCCGAGGCGTCGCTCGCCGGCGACAAGTGCCTGCTCATCAAGCCGCAAACCTACATGAACGAGTCCGGGCGGGCGGTGGCCGCCGCCGCCCGCTTCTACAAGCTCGCGCCGAGCGACATTGTGGTCATCCACGACGAGGTCGACCTGCCGCCCGGCAAGACCCGCATGAAGGCCGGCGGCGGCTTGGCCGGCCACAACGGCCTCCGGTCGATCGGCGCGGCGATCGGCAGCGACTTCCGGCGTCTCAGGATCGGTGTCGGCCATCCCGGCGTCAAGGATCTGGTCGCCGGCTACGTGCTGCACGACTTCGCCAAAGCCGACCGACAGTGGCTGGTGCCCCTGCTCGACGCCATCGCCGACAACGCCGCCCTGCTCGTCGCCGGCAAGGACCAGACCTTCGCCAACCGCATCCACGCCGCCACCGGCGAGGTGATCGCTTCCAGGAAGCCCAAGGCCGACAACCGGGAGCACGATCCGCTTCAATCGAAACGGGAGGAAGCCGACCCCGCCGCCGAGCCGGCGAAAGGCCCCCTCGCCCGCGGCCTCAAGAAGCTGTTCGGCGCCAGGCGCTAGCCGCGCCGCGCTGCCCGCGCCGGCATCATCGCCATGATTGAGCCGGTGATCCACGTGGCCACGAAGATCAGCACGAACGGCAGCCACGTCCCGGCGATGCTCGTGAACATGTCGAAGGAGCGCATCACGAGGCCGGCGACGACAACGGCATCGAGCGCGGCAACGGTCGCCGCGAACGCCAGCGCGACCGGAAAGGAATCGCGCGCCCCGCGCGCCGCGAAATAGCGGAGCGACAGCGCGACGAAGATGAGCGGCGCCGCGATGGCATGGATTGTGATCGCGAGCCACAGCGGGACAACCGCGAGCAGGCCGCCCATGACCGCGCCGCAGAGCGCCCACCCGATGACGCCGTAGCCGAAGAGGCGCGCCAGCGATCGCGCCGGCGGATCGACGGCATCACCCGGCCGGGCATCGGGCAGGGCACGGGCGACATCCGCCGCCCAACGCTCGACCCGCCGCGGGGTTGCGCCAATCGCCGCTGCGCTTCCTGGCCATCGCCGAGGCCGGAAAGCCCTTGGCGTCGGCCGACAGACGGCCGCCGAAGGTGGCGTGGCCGAGCGCGCCGACGCGCTCCATGAGAACGGCGACGTCCCTTGTCGGCGCGATGGCGTCGTGATCGGCGGAATCGTCGAGCGGCCCGCTCGAGAACAGCCACACCGGAATGTGCCGCAGAGCCGGCATGTTGCGGGTCACGAAGCGGCGGGCGGCCGCGCATTGTGGTGGCCGGCGCGGTCAACCTTGACAGCGCGGCGCAAAGCATGATGTTGCGCCGCGTCCCCCTCTCCTTCTCACGTTCACGGTCGGGCAATCATGGGCTTCCGCTGCGGCATCGTCGGCCTGCCCAACGTCGGCAAGTCGA
>CAZSWL010000058.1:0-3122 GCA_964610725.1 uncultured Bauldia sp. | reverse complement strand
TTTCCGCGGCAAACGATGGCGGCCAGGGGGCGAGACGCCATGGTCGGGACGTGCGTCCCGACCTATAGGAGAAACCGCCTGATGCCGACGATCGCCCTGGTCGACGACGATCGCAACATTCTCGCCTCGGTTGCCATCGCGCTGGAGTCGGAAGGCTACCGCGTCCAGACCTATACCGACGGCGCTTCCGCCCTCGATGGCTTCCTGGCGACGATGCCCGATCTCGCCATCCTCGACATCAAGATGCCGCGTATGGACGGCATGGAGCTGTTGCGCCGCCTGCGCCAGAAGACCGACCTTCCGGTCATCTTCCTCACGTCCAAGGACGACGAGATCGACGAGCTGTTCGGCCTCAAGATGGGCGCCGACGACTTCATCAAGAAACCGTTCTCCCAGCGTCTGCTAGTCGAGCGGGTCAAGGCTGTGCTGCGCCGCTTTCAGTCGCGCGACGGTGTCGACAAGAAGACCGGCGAGCCACAGCGCGTGCTCGAGCGCGGTGCCTTGTCGATGGACCAGGAGCGCCATACCTGCACTTGGAAGGGCCTGCCGGTGACGCTGACCGTCACCGAGTTTCTCATTCTTTACGCGCTCGCCCACCGCCCTGGTGTGGTCAAGAGTCGCAACGCCTTGATGGATGCCGCCTATGACGATCAGGTTTATGTCGACGACCGCACCATCGACAGTCACATCAAGCGGCTGCGCAAGAAGTTCAAGGGGGTCGATGCCGACTTCGACATGATCGAGACGCTTTACGGGGTCGGCTACCGCTTCAAGGAAGTCTGAGGCCGGGCTGGAACAGGCGATGACGGCAGGGGTCGACGAGCACCGCTTGAGCGAAATGGTCCTCAAGGCACCGCGCAGTGGCTTGCTGCGCCGTGCCTTTGCTGGCCTGTCCCGCTTCGCCTCTCTCCACGTCTTCACCAGCCTCACCCGCCGCATCATCGTCCTCAATCTCGCGGCGCTGATCGTGCTGGTCTCCGGCATCATGTTTCTCAACCAGTTCCGCGCCGGTCTCATTGATGCCCGGGTGTCGAGCCTGCTCACCCAGGGCGAGATCATCGCCGCCGCCATCGCCTCCTCGGCGACGGCCAACACCGACACCATCACCATCGATCCCAACAAGCTGCTCGACCTCCAGGCCGGTCAGAGCGTTTCGCCGCTCGACCAGCCGTATGAGGATCTCGATTTCTCGATCAATCCCGAGAAGGTCGCGCCGATCCTGCGCCGTCTGATCTCGCCGACCCGCACCCGCGCCCGCATCTACGACCGCGACGGCACGCTGATCATCGACTCGCGCCACTTGTACTCGCGCGGCCAGATCCTGCGCTTCGACTTGCCGGCCCCGCGGAACAACACCGAATCGTGGTTGGCCTCGTTGTGGCGCAAGTTCAACATCTGGCTGTCGAGTCGCGACCTGCCCGTCTACAAGGAGCTCGGCGGCGCCAACGGCCGCGGTTACGAGGAGGTCAACGCCGCCCTCAACGGCACCGCCATGAAGGTCGTGCGCGTCAACGACCAGGGCGAGCTGATCGTCTCGGTTGCCGTGCCCATCCAGCGCTACCGCTCGGTGCACGGGGCGCTGCTGCTCTCCACCCAGGGCGGCGACATCGACGCCATCGTCCACGCCGAGCGCCTCGCCATCGTGCGGGTCTTCCTGGTCGCCGCCGGCGTCACCATCCTCTTGTCGATTCTGCTCTCCAGCACCATTGCGGCGCCGCTGCGCCGTCTCGCCGACGCCGCCAACCGCGTGCGTCACCGCGTCACCTCGCGGCCGCAGATTCCCGATTTCAGCCAACGCCGCGACGAGATCGGCAATCTCAGCCAGGCGCTGCGCGACATGACCGGCTCGCTCTATGATCGCATCGACGCCATCGAGGCGTTCGCCGCCGACGTCGCCCACGAGATCAAGAATCCGCTGACCTCGCTCAGGAGCGCCGTCGAGACGCTGCCGCTTGCCAAGACGCCCGAGGCGCAGGAGCGCCTCGCCGCCATCATCAAGCACGACATCCGCCGGCTCGATCGCCTGATCAGCGATATCTCGGACGCCTCGCGCCTTGACGCGGAACTTTCCCGTCAGGAGGCGGTGCCGGTCGACCTGCGGCGGCTTCTGACCACGGTGGTCGGCGTGGTGCGCGCCAGCACGGCCACCGACCGTGACGGCGTCGACATCGTTCTGGAATTCGCCGCCGCCGCGGACGCCGCCGCCTACCTTGTTTGCGGCCACGACAGTCGCCTCGGCCAGGTGTTCAACAACCTTATCGACAACGCGCGCTCGTTCTGCCGCCAGGGCGGCACCGTGCGCGTCGCCGCCCGCCCCAAGGGCGGCCTCGTCGAGGTGGTCGTCGAAGACGACGGTCCCGGCATCCGTCCCGATCAGTTCGAGCGCATATTCGAGCGTTTCTACACCGATCGCGCCGACAGCGACTGCTTCGGTCAGAATTCCGGCCTCGGCCTGTCGATTTCCAAGCAGATCGTCGAGGCCCATCACGGCCGCATCTGGGCCGAGAATCGCACCGGACCGGGAGAGGGTGACGGTGGCCCGCCGGCGGTGCTTGGCGCCCGCTTCACGGTACGCTTGCCCGCCGCATGAGTGCGGACGGCCTCGTCCACGCCAGCGCCGTTCTGATCGGGCAAGGCGGTGTCCTCATCCGCGGTACCGCCGGCAGCGGCAAGTCGTCGCTGGCGCTGGCGCTGCTGGCGGACGACGGCGCCAGCCTCGTCGCCGACGATCAGGTGCTGCTGGCCGCCGCTCACGGTCGTCTGGTCGCCGCGACGCCCGACGGAATCGCCGGCCTCATCGAGGTGCGCGGCCAGCCCATCGCCCGCCTGCCGTGGGTGTCGCCGGTGGTGGTTGATCTCGTCGTCGAGGATGTGGTTGACCTTTATGGGGCCGAGGTACAACTCCATTACGATCCCGGCGAGTTGCGCGTCCAGGATGCCAACCCGCGATTGGATGGCGTCCAAATTGCGCCGGGTACCCTTTTGGCGTCGAACGAACGCTTCGTGGTCAACAACAACGTCGATACGCAGGCCGGCCTGATCAATTTTGCGGCCACGCTGTTGAACCCGGCTCCGCCGGTGACAGGCTCGGGCGTGTTGGCGACGATTGCTTTTGATATTAC
>CAZSWL010000057.1:0-8352 GCA_964610725.1 uncultured Bauldia sp. | reverse complement strand
GAAGATAGGCGTCGACGCGAAAGAGAAGGGTGGTCGCCATGCCTACAGCCTCGAGCAGGGGTGCCGGCGATCCTACCCGGTGGCGGCGGCAGGGCAAGCCGTTCAGGCGCTGGCGAAGGGAACCGCGACGTTGCTGGTGCGGGTCAGCCAGGCCGGGACCGGCAGGCCCTTGGCGCGCAGGAACTCCGGGTTGAACAGCTTCGACTGATAGCGCGTGCCGGAGTCGCACAGGACAGTGACAATGATGTGCCCCGGCCCGAGGTCGCGCGCGAGCCGCACGGCGCCAGCGACGTTGATGCCGGAGGAACCGCCAAGAACCAACCCCTCGTGCTCGGCGAGATCGAAAATGGCGGGAAGTGCGTCATCGTCGGGGACAATATAAGGGCGGTCGACGCGGAGGTCGGAGACGATCGGGGTGGCGCGACCGAGGCCGACGCCCTCGGTTACCGAATTGCCCCGGCTCGGCCTCGCCCTGCCGGACGAGAACAGGCTGAACATGGCGGCGCCTTCCGGATCGGCGCAGCCGATGACGATGTCCGGCTTGTGTTCGCGGAGATAGGCCGCCACGCCGGCAAGCGTGCCGCCGGTGCCGACCGAGCAGATGAAGGCGTCAAGGCGACCGTCGGTCGCCGCCAGGATTTCGGGTCCTGTCGTCAGGTAGTGGGCCCGGCGGTTGTCGAGGTTGTTCCACTGGTCGGCGTAGAAGACGCCGTTCGGTTCCCGCGCCCTGAGGTCGTCGGCGAGGCGGCGGGCGACGTGCTGGTAGTTGTCGGGCGAGGCGTACGGCTTGGCGGGAACCTCAATCAACTCGGCACCGGCAAGCCGCAAAGCGTCCTTCTTTTCTCTGCTCTGGGTCTCGGGGATGACGATCAACGTGCGGTAGCCACGCGCGCTGGCGACCAGAGCGAGGCCGATGCCGGTGTTGCCAGCGGTGCCCTCCACGATTAGTCCGCCCGGCCTGAGCTCGCCGCGCTCCTCGGCCGCCAGGATCATCTGGCGTGCCGGCCGGTCCTTCACCGACTGGCCCGGATTGAGGAATTCGGCTTTTCCGTAAATGTCGCAGCCGGTCGCTGCCGAGGCGCGCGCAAGGCGGATCAACGGCGTGTTGCCGATGGCGTCGACGACCGAAGGTTTGACGTCCATTGAGGCGGCTTCCGTGGCGGTGGCGGGCAAACTAGTTGTTGCACCGCAAGGCCGCAAGGCACGGGGACGCGCCTCATTCCCCCCGCCAGAAAAACGGGGCCCCGCCGACGCGGCGGAGCCCCTGTTTTGTTGCCGGTTGCGGCCTGGCTATTGCGCCGGTGCCTGATCGCCGCTCGCCGGAGCTTGGCCGGCCGGCGTCGTTGACATCGACGGCGCCTGATCGCCGCTGGCTGGAGTTTGGCTGGCGGGCGCAGCCGGCGTCTGATCGCCGGTCGCCGGCGCTTCGGTGGCCGGCGCAGGAGCTGCCGCTGCCGGGGCCGGCGTCGTCGCTGGCGCTTCGGCGGCGGGAGCGGGGGCTTGGCTCGCCGGCGCCGTCGCCTCCGGTTGGGTGGCCGGTGCCGGCGTGGTCACCTCGGCCGGCGGCGGTGCCGGCTGCCGCCAGTAATGGTTGGCGGCGTAGTAGATCACGATGAGGACGATCGCTGCCACGACTATGTAGATAATCGTTCGACTGCCACCGCTTCGGTTCATGTTCTCGTTCTGTGACACGTGAGATCTCCTGCGGTCGGAAGAACAGAGATGCAACGCACAGTGCGTCCATTGTCGTTCAAGCCGCGAATTAAGTGAATTGTGCGGCAGATACGGCCCCTTTGGGGCCTCCCCAGCCTCGCGACACTTGTTCGGCGATAGCGCGCTTCTTGACCTGTTGGCTCCCCGGGCCGGACTCGAACCAGCGACCCAGCGGTTAACAGCCGCTTGCTCTACCAACTGAGCTACCGGGGATCGACGCATCCAGCGTATGCGAAGCCGTATAGCAAAGCCGTGTTTGGCTTGCAAAGGAAACGCTGAGAGGGTCGCTGAATGGAAAAATGCGTTTGCTAGGGCGACTGGCGTACCCCATCTTCGTGGCCTGTGCACATGGATTGACCTTGACCAAGATTCGCTTCGGCAACCGGATGATAGACCTGCCCGGCAACCGTCTCGTGCGGATTCCGATCGGGGCGGTGCTGGTGGTGCTCGGCGCATTCGGCGGATGGTTGCCGATTCTCGGCTACTGGATGGTCCCGTTGGGGCTTCTGATCCTGTCGGCCGACGTTCCCCTGATCCGGCGGCTCAACCGGCGTCTCACCGTCACGTTCCGCTCATGGTGGACCGGCCGCAAGAGCAAGGAGGAGCGCAAGGCCGCCCGCAGCGTCAAGCCCGCCGACGGAGCGGGATAACTTCGCCGGCCGCTTGCGCAACTCCTGCCTCTTCCCATAGGCTCAGCGATGCGTCGGTTCCCTTGGGGCAAGCAACACGCGCCCCGGGGTGAAACGGGAATGCGGTGAGGAAAAGGGTCCAACCCGCCAAATCCGCAGCTGCCCCCGCAACTGTAAGCGGCGAGCCGGCCCGCGACATGCCACTGGGAAACCGGGAAGGCGCGGGTTCAGGCGAGTCCAGCCGCGAGTCAGGAGACCGGCCGGCGCGTCATACTCAACCCTGCCGTCGGTGGGACGGAAAAGGAGACGCGACCCCATGATCCCCTGTTCGACCGCTCTATTCATCGGCTGCTCATCTGTGCTTGCCGGCCCTGCTTTTCGCCGGCCGCGACCTCGCGGCCGTTAAGAGTGGAACGCATTTGCTCCGTGGCCATCGTGTCGCGAGGCTGGTGATGACGGCGTTCCCTTCAACGTTCGTCATTGGCGCACAAAAATCCGGCAAGAGCCGATACGCTGAAGGCCTGGTTTTGGCGAGCGGACTGGACCCCGTCTACATGGCGACCGCCACTGCCGGTGACGCGGAGATGGTGGCGCGCATTGCCGCCCATCGCGCCCGCCGCGGTGAGAAGTGGTGCCTGATCGAGGAACCCGTTGATATCGGGCAGGCGTTGTCCAGCGCTGCGCGGCCGCAGCGCATCGTGCTGGTCGAATGCCTCACCCTGTGGCTTGCCAACCTGATGCAGGTGGACCGGCCCGTCGAGGCCGAGTTCGACGCGCTGGCCGATGCCCTCAACCGCATTAGCGGGCCGGTCGTGCTGGTCTCCAACGAAGTCGGGGCCGGCATCGTCCCCGACAATCAACTGGCCCGCCGCTACGCCGATCATCTGGGGACGCTCAACCAGAAGGTGGCGGCAGTCGCCGACAAGGTGGTGCTGGTGGCGGCCGGCCTGCCGCTTGTCCTCAAGCCGGCGCGGGCGGCGCTTGCCTCATGACCGGTAAGCGCATCCCGGCGACGATCGTTACCGGCTTCCTCGGTGCCGGCAAGACGACGCTCATCCGTCACCTGATCACGGACGCCAATGGCAGGCGCATTGCCGTGATCGTCAATGAGTTCGGTGATATCGGCTTCGACGGCGAACTCATGGCCAATTGCGGGGACGGCTGCCGGCCCGACCACGTGGTCGAGCTCGCCAACGGCTGCATCTGTTGCACGGTGGCCGATGAGTTTTTGCCGACCATGGAGGCGCTGATTGGTCGCGAGCCGGCCTTCGACCACATCGTCATCGAGACCTCCGGACTGGCGCTGCCGCAGCCCTTGGTGGGCGCGTTCTCGTGGCCCAGCGTTCGTCATCGGGTTACCGTCGACGGGGTCGTCACGGTGATTGACGCCGAGGCGGTCGCCACCGGACGCTTCGCGCCCGATCCTGCGGCGACCACGGCGCAACTGGCGGCGGACTCTGCCGTCGCGCACGACGATCCGATCGAGGAACTGTTCGAAGATCAGCTGCGCTGCGCCGATCTCGTCGTGGTCAGCAAGGCTGACCTTGTCTCCGAGGCAATGCTGGGCGACGCCGAGGCAACGGTGCGGCGTGTGGCGCGCCGCGGGATCGGGATCGTCAACCACCGTGGCGCTGGCCTACCGGCCGCCGTGTTGCTCGGCATCGCGGCCGCTGCCGAAGCGGACATGGCCGGCCGCGAAAGCCATCATGAACTCGCCGGCGAGGACCACGACCACGATGATTTCACCTCCTTCGTTGCGAGAACGCCCCCGGTTGCTTCGCTCGACGAGCTAAGGGCGTACGTGACCGCTGCGCTGGCGGTACCCGGCGTGCTCAGGATCAAGGGACACGCCGCCATTGCCGGCAAGGCCGCGCCCGCCGCGGTTCAGGCCGTCGGTCACCGGGTCGAGACGTGGTTTTCACGGGACAGGACAGCGGCCGGCTTGGTGGTTATCGGGCTCCGCAATTTGGACCGGGCCGCCGTGGTTGCGGTGCTCGGCGGCTAGGCCGTGCACCTCCTAGCCTCCGCGGCCGGCCGCATCGACGATGGAGAGGGCGTGGTCGACCTTGATCAGCCGCCCGGCGACATCGTCATTCTGTCTTCGGCCGACAGCGAGATCGCAGCGCTTGCGCAGGCGGCGGCCGAGCGGCCCGACGACGCAGCGAGCGTGCGCTTCGCCAACCCGATCCAACTTGCTCATCCCATGTCGGTCGATCTCTATGTCGACAAGACCGCGCGCTACGCCCGTCTCGTCGTCGTGCGAGCCATGGGCGGCGTCGGTTATTGGCCGTACGGCCTCGAGCGCTTGCGGGCACTTGCGCGCGGCGGTGGCGCTCGTCTGGCAGTGGTGCCGGGTGAGGACCGTTGGGACGATGCCCTCGAAGGTTTCTCGACGGTCGCCGGTGAAGATTGTCGTCGACTTTGGCGCTATCTGGTGGAGGGCGGCAACGAAAACGCTCGCCGCGCCATTGCCTGGTGTGATCATCTCATCGGTCGCTCCGCTGCGCCGCTACCGCCGCTGATCTTGCCGCGGGCAGGCTGCTACTGGCCGGGCGAAGGAGCGAGGGCGCTGGAGAACGCGGTGGCACGCCTCGACCGCGCCAGGCCGACGGTTCCCCTGATCTTTTACCGCGCCCTCGTTCACGGAGATTCGCTGGCGCCCATCGATGCGCTGGTTGCGGCGCTTGCCGACGAGGGCATGGCAGTGTTGCCGATCTTCGTGGCAAGCCTCAAGGACCGCGATTCCGCCGCCTTCGTGGCGGAGGCTCTCGCGCGTGCGCCACCGGCGGTCGTCGTCAACACGACCGCCTTTGCGGTGTCGCGCATCGGTGCGGCGAACGGCGGCACGGTCCTCGACGCGCCCGGGCGTCCGGTTCTGCAGACGATCCTCGCGGGGTCGAGCGAGGAGACGTGGCGCGAAAGCCTGCGCGGACTTGGGCCGCGTGATCTCACCATGAACGTGGTGTTGCCCGAGGTTGACGGCCGGTTGATCGCCCGCGCGGTCTCGTTCAAGGCCGAGCGGCCACTTGGCCGCGATGGCGCAAGCCGCGGTACCACCTACCGACCGCTGGCCGACCGCGTGCGCTTCGTCGCCGCTCAGGTTGCGGCATGGGTGCGGCTCGCGGTCAAGCCAGCGAGCGCGCGCAGGGTCGCGATCGTCCTTTCCAACTACCCCAACCGCGACGGACGGATCGCCAACGGCGTCGGTCTCGATACCCCCGAGAGCGCGGCACGGCTCGCGACGGCGATGGCGGCGGCCGGTTACGACGTGGGTGACGCGCCGGTCGACGGTGCCGCACTGATGGCGAAACTGCTCGATGGCACGACCAACGGGTCGGTCGGCGGGAATGGCGAGCAACTCACGCTCACAGGCTACCGGCGGTTCTTCGATGCGCTTCCCGAGGCGGTTCGGAGGGCGACCACGGAACGCTGGGGCAGGCCGGAGTCCGATCCCTTCTTCGCGCAGGGCGCATTCCGGCTCGCCGTTCACCGCTTCGCCAACGTCGTCATCGGCATCCAGCCGGCGCGCGGCTACGACGTCGACCCCAAGGCCACCTACCACGACCCGGACCTGGTGCCGCCGCACCATTACCTGGCGTTCTATGCGTGGCTGCGACAGATCTTCGACGCCAATGCGATCGTTCACCTGGGCAAGCACGGCAACCTCGAATGGTTGCCCGGCAAGGCGTTGGGTTTGTCGGCAACGTGCTGGCCGGAAGTCGTGTTGGGTGCTGTCCCGCTGATCTACCCGTTCATCGTGAACGACCCTGGTGAGGGGAGCCAGGCCAAGCGACGGGCGAGCGCGGTCATCGTCGATCACCTGATGCCGGCGATGACGCGCGCCGGGATTCACAGCGGACTGGCCGAGCTCGAGACGTTGATCGACGAATACTACGTCGCCGCCGGAGTCGACCGCCGGCGGCGCGACTATCTTGAACGGGAAATCCTGGCGGCGGCCGGGCGGTTGGGTCTCGACCGCGATCTCGGCATCGTCCGAGGGGAGACCGGGGAGGCGCTGCGCACCCTCGACGCCCACCTCTGCGACGTCAAGGAAATGCAGATTCGCGATGGGCTGCACGTGCTCGGCGCCTCGCCGGCGGAGCGTCAGCGCGTCGACACGCTCGTCGCTATGGCCCGTGTAGCGCGATCAGGCGGGCGGCAAGCCGACGCTTCACTTCATCGCGCGATCGCGGACGATTTCAGTCTCGGATTCAATCCCTTGGATTGCGACCTCGCGGCGCCGTGGACCGGCCCGCGACCTGACGCGCTGGCAGCCGCGTCAGACGCGCCGTGGCGGACTGCGGGCGATACGGTGGAACGCGTGGAGGCGTTGGCGATGACGCTTGTGGAGGAGACGGTGGCGGCTCGGGGGGAGGCGCCGGCAGGTTCCCGCACCTCCGCCGTCCTTGCCTGGATTCGCGACGAGCTCGCCCCGGCACTCGACCGCTCCGGCGAAGCCGAAATCGCCGCCGTGCTCGCCGCCCTTGACGCACGGTTCGTCGCGCCCGGCCCGTCGGGGGCACCGACAAGAGGGCGGCCGGAGGTGCTGCCGACAGGACGCAATTTCTATTCGATCGATGTGCGGGCCGTGCCGACGGCGGCGGCGTGGACGCTCGGCAAGGCCTCGGCCGAGGCGTTGGCGCTCCGCTACTTCCAGGACGAGGGCGAATGGCCGCGCGCGATCGCCATGTCGGCGTGGGGCACCTCCAACATGCGCACCGGCGGCGACGACATTGCCCAGGTGCTGGCGCTGATCGGCGCCGAGCCGGAGTGGGAGCAGGGCACCGGCCGGGTGACGGGCTTCAGGGTCACCCCGCTCGCCGACCTCGGTCGGCCGCGCATCGACGTCACGCTCCGCATCTCGGGCATGTTCCGCGATGCCTTCCCCGGCCAGATCGACCTTCTCGATTCCGCCGTCCGCGCGATCGCAGCCCTCGACGAGGACGAGACGGCGAACCCGATCGCTGCGGCGACGCGGGCCGAGGGAAATGATCCGCTTGCCGCCGCACGTGTCTTTGCAGCCAAGCCCGGCGCCTACGGGGCGGGACTGCAGGTACCGATCGACGGGGGTGTGTGGGACAACCGAGCCGATCTCGCCGACGTGTTCACGGTATGGGGCGGCTTCGCCTACGGCGGCGGCGCATACGGCACGGAGGGGCGTTCGCTGCTGGCGCGGCGGCTGGCGTCCGCCGATGCCGTGTTCCAGGCGCAGGACAACCGCGAGCACGACATTCTCGACTCCGACGACTACTACCAGTTCATGGGCGGCCTCGCGGCGACCGTCGAGACGCTGAAGGGCAAGGCGCCGCGTGTCTATCACGGCGATCATGCCCGTCCCGAAAGACCGGTGATACGACCGCTCCGCGAGGAGATCGGTCGCGTCGTGCGCGGCCGCGCCGCCAACCCGAAATGGATCGCCGGGGTCATGCGTCATGGCTACAAGGGCGCCTTCGAAATGGCGGCGACGGTCGACTATCTGTTCGCCTTCGCCGCCACCACCGATGCGGTCGGCGACCACCACTTCGACGCGCTCTACGACGCCTACATCAGTGACGAGCGCGTGCGCGCCTTCATCGCCACGGCGAACGCCCCGGCTCTCGTCGAGATGGCGGCGCGCTTCCGCGAGGCGATCGACCGCGGTCTCTGGTCGCCGCACTCCAACAGCGCCTATGATCGGCTGTCGGCGTTGATCGCCGCGAGGCAGGAGGCGGCGGAATGAAGGACATGAGCGAGGCCGAACTCGACGCCCGTCACGCCGAGAAGATGCGGAAGAAGAAGGCGGCGCGCGACAAGATCGTCGCCACCAAGACGATCGAGAAGGGCCTTTTGATCATCCACACCGGCAAGGGCAAGGGCAAATCGACCGCCGCTTTCGGCATGGTCTTCCGCGCCATCGCCCACAAGATGCCCTGCGCCGTGGTTCAGTTCATCAAGGGCGGCATGGAGACCGGCGAGCGCCAGCTCATCACCGAGCATTTCTCCGACATCTGCCAGTTCCACACCATGGGCG
>CAZSWL010000056.1:0-5138 GCA_964610725.1 uncultured Bauldia sp. | reverse complement strand
GCCACCGCCGAACGGATCCCTCATGGTCGAAGAGACCCCTCCGGTTGCCATCATCATGGGCAGCCAATCCGACTGGTCGGTGCTCCGCCAGACGGCTGAAACGCTTGACTCGCTCGATATCGCCCACGAGGAGCGGGTGATTTCCGCCCATCGCACCCCGGACCGCCTGATCACCTTTGCCAAGGGTGCCCGTCGTGCCGGCTTCAAGGTGATCATTGCCGGCGCCGGCGGGGCCGCGCACCTGCCCGGCATGTGCGCCGCCATGACTGCCTTGCCGGTGCTCGGCGTTCCCATCGAATCGAAGGCGCTTGGCGGTCTCGACAGCCTCTATTCCATCGTCCAGATGCCGGCTGGCATCCCGGTCGGCACGCTCGCCATCGGCCGCTCGGGGGCGATCAACGCGGCACTGTTCGCCGCCGCCATCCTGGCACTTGCCGACGAGGAGCTGGCAAGCCGCCTCGACAACTGGCGCATGGACCAGTCGTCCTCCGTCGACGAGCGCCCCCACGACGATGGCTGAGTCGCCGGTTCCACCCGGCAGCGTGGTCGGCATCCTCGGCGGCGGTCAGCTCGGCCGCATGCTGGCGCTGGCCGCCGCCGAGCTCGCGCTCTCCTGCCACATCTACTGCCCCGACCCGCGCAGTCCGGCCTTTGCCGTGTCGGCCGCCCGCACCGTGGCGCCATACGATGACGAGGCGGCAATCGCCGCATTCGCCGCCAGCGTCGACGTCGTAACCTTCGAATTCGAGAACATTCCGCTCGCCGCCCTGCACCGGCTTGGCGAGCGCGTCGCCGTGTTGCCGCGACCGCGCAGCCTCGAGGTCGCCCAGGACCGTCTGGCCGAGAAGCAGCTGCTGAGCGATCTCGGCATCGCGGTTGCCGCATTCGCGCCGGTCAATGCCCGTTCCGACATCTACTCAGCGCTGGCGCGTACCGGCCGCCCGGCCATCCTCAAGAGCCGCCGCCTCGGCTACGACGGCAAGGGCCAGGCCGCCATCGGCCACGGCGACGACCCCGATACCGCCTGGCGGGCGATCGGCGAGGCGCCGGCCGTGCTCGAGGCACACGTTCCCTTCGCCCACGAAATCTCGGCCATCGTCGTGCGCGGCCGCGACGGCGCCATGCGCGCCTTCGACGTCGCCGAGAACCGCCACGTCTCTGGCATTCTCGTCGAGACCATGGTTCCCGCCCGCGTCAGCGACGAGATCGCCGCCGAAGCGGTGGCGATCGCCCGCCGCATCGCCGACGCGCTCGGCCATGTCGGTGTGCTCACCGTCGAGATGTTCGTCGTCGGCGCCCGCCCACCGACCCGCCTGCTCGTCAACGAGATCGCGCCGCGTGTGCACAACTCCGGCCATTGGACCGGCGACGCCGCCATGGCCTCCCAGTTCGAGCAGCACATCCGGGCGGTCGCCGGCTGGCCGCTCGCCGACACCGGCCGTATCGCCGAGGTGGTGATGACCAATCTCATCGGCGGCGACGTCGACCGCTGGCGCGAGCTCGCCGGCGAGCCCGGGGCCCGCCTCCATCTTTACGGCAAGTCCGAGACGCGGCCCGGCCGCAAGATGGGTCATGTCAACCGGCTGAAGCCGTTGCCGCCCCGCTGACGTCGGTTGCTTTTGACGACAATAACCGCTTCTGATAATCACCGCGCCAATCGGCGGGTCGTTGCGCCGGTCCCTCGGACCCGGCAGCGGAGCCCCGTGACTACCGGTCACTCCAGCGGCAGGACGTTTCGCTTGCAGGTTCTCGTTCGCGACAACAATGTCGACCAGGCGTTGAAGGCCCTCAAGAAGAAGATGCAGCGCGAGGGCCTTTTCCGCGAGATGAAGCTGAGGGACTATTACGAGAAGCCGTCGCAACGGCGGGCACGCGAGAAGGCCGAGGCGATCAGGCGGGCGCGCAAGCTGGCGCGCAAGCGCGCCCAGCGCGAGGGTCTTGTCGCGGCGGCGAAGCCGCGCGCACGCTGACGCCTGATGGCGCCGCCGGCGGCCGAGAGATTCGGTGGTGCGGTCGACCGACCGCCGCAAGACCGGTGACGGCAGGGGGCCGCAGCAGATCGGACAGGTCGCAACTGTGCAAGCGCCATTGGCAGCTTCCTCTGAGCAGAGCAATCGCACCACCGGGCCGGCGCTGATCGTCGCGGCGCTCGCGCTCATGACGCTTGCCGGCTGCCAGACGGCGCAAACCAGTCTCACCAGCGCCAGCGCCACGGTCGGCTCGCAGGCCAACCTCTCCTCGCTGAGCGCAGTCGTCGAGCAGAACCCTTCCGATCCCAGCGCCTACAACGTGCGCGGCAGCGCCTACGGCAAGGCCGGTCGCTACAAGGACGCCATCGCCGATTTCGACGCCGCCATCAAGCTCGATCCCAACTTCTATCAGGCCTACTACAACCGCGCCCTGGTGCAGCGCAGCCTCAACCGCGACGACCTTGCCTTCGCCGATCTCAATCGCGCCATCCAGATCAATCCCCAGTACGCCGCCGCCTACGTCGCCCGCGGCAACATGTATCGTCTCAACAACCAGCTCGACTACGCGCTGGCCGACTTCAACCACGCCATCGCCATCGACGCCAACGATCCGCGCGCTTACCATGACCGCGGTCTGGTCCATCAGGCCGAGGGCCAGCAGCAGGCCGCCATCGACGACTTCTCCAAGGCGATCTCGCTGTCACCGCGCAACAGCGAGCCGTTCAACGCCCGCGGCCTCTCCTACCTCGCCATCGGCGACTACAAGGCGGCGCTCGACGACTTCAACGAAGTCGTCAAGCGCGACAAGAATTCCTACGAAGGTTGGACCAACCAGGGCCTGGCGCTGGAGAAGCTCGGCATGATCGACAAGGCCTACGCCGCCTTCGCGCACGCCGCCGCCCTCAACCCGAACTACGCGCCCGCCCGCGACGGCATGCGCCGCACCGCCGCCGGCAGCACGGCCGCTCAGGGCTGACGGCGTCTTGCCGTTTTCGCCTAGAGCGCCTTGACGATCTCCTCGGTCATTTTCTTGGCGTCGCCGACGGGCATCATCCGTGTTGTCGTGGCAGGAGACGGGCCCCGCGAGGCGGCGGGCCCGTCCCCGCTCGACTAGCGATAGGCCTTGTAGAAGGCAGCGCTGTCGTTCAGCTCGCGCCAGGCGACGCACTTGCCGCCCTTGAAGGTGAAGATGTGCACCCAGTCGCTTTCCAGCGGCTTGCCCGTCTTCTTCTGGGTAATGGCGTAGAAGCCGATGACCACGACCTTGTCGCCGGACGCGATGAACTCGCGCGGCTCGAACTTCGAGAACTGGTTGTTCTCGGCGACGTCCTTGAAGAAGCTCTTCACGCCGTCGAGCCCTTTGCGCACCCCGAACACGGGGAAATCCTCGCGGGTGCCGCCCGAGGACCAGGCGATGTCGGGCGAGCAGCCGTCGAGGATCGTCTGGATGTCCCCGCGGGCGAATGCGTCGTAGACGGTGCGCGCGGTGGCGAGATTGCTGGTCTGGGTTTCCTGCATGGTCATGTTGCTTCTCCTTCGGTTGCGATGAAGGGAAGCTAGCCGCCACCTTGCGGCGGGACCTGAGGAAGATTCCCTAATTCCGCCCAGGCCTGAGCAGGCCGTGCTCCAACGCGAAAAGCGTGGCGCCGCCCCGCGTCTTGACGCCGAGCTTGCCGTAGATCGACTGGATGTGGTTGTCGATCGTCTTGGGGGAGAGGTTGAGCGCGCGGCCGATGTCCTTGGTGGTCATTCCCCGCGCCAAGGGGACGAGGACATCGACCTCACGCCCGGTGAGGCCGGCGACCCGCGGCACCTTCTTGCCCCGGCTCCCCTGCCCGGCCGCGTCGAGCACGACCGCCACCGCCTCGCCGTCGAGGGCGCCGGCCTTGACCTCCTCGCGGAGCTTCGCCGCTGCCTGCTTCGGGGTGAGCGTGACGCGGAAGGGGCGGTCCTCGACGAGGTTCTGATAGGCCTCGACCGCGGCCATCAGGCGACCCGGCGGCGAGAGGTCGGCGGCGCGGATACCGCGATGGAAGCCGCTGCCGTCGAGCCGCTCGTGATGCTCGGCGATCATGGCGCCGATCGCGGCCAGGCCCGGCACACGTTGCAGCATCCGCTCGGCAAAGTAGGGATGAAGACGGTTCCGCTCCGATCCCTCGGCCGGCGCGATGGCGCCGAAGCGGGTGTTGCCGGGGATGGCGATGTAGCCGATGTCGTGCCACAGGCCGGCGCAACGCAGCATCGCGCGCTCGCTGTCCGCCAGGCGGGCCTTCCCGGCGGCCTTGTCGATGAGGGCGGCCACCGCCCGCGAATGGCCGGCGATCATCGGCGACTTGAGGTCGATGAAGTCGGCGATCACTTCGCTGGCATCGTCAAGCTCCTTGGCGGAGAGCGGCGGATTGCCGGTGACCTCGAGCGACATCGCTGTTTCCCACGCTTCGTCGTCGCCGATCGGCGCGAGAAGCTTCGGCAGCACCGGCAGGAACGCATCGACGACGGCCGGATCGTAGGGCCCGCCGCTGCGGCCGGCGATGATCGCGGGGAGCCGCTCTACGGGCATGACGTCGAGAAGCGCGAGCGAATCCTGCACGATCAGCACCAGCCGCACCGGCATGTTGATGGCCTCGCCGGCGAGGTGATTGGGGAACCCGTGTCCGTCCCAGCGCTCGTAGAGCTGGCGGAGATTGCTCTGGACGTTCGCGGAGAGGCCGAGCCGCTGTCCGATGCGCGCCGCCACCTCGCAGTGCGCGCTGAAGACGCTCACCGTCTCGCCGACCACGTTCATGAAGTTCTCGTCGCCGTGTTCGAGCGGCCGATGATCGGCCCGCGCCGGGCCGACGTGCGCCATCAGGACCCGCACGAACTCTGGCCCGTCGGCGGGATCGATGACGGAAAAATCCTTGCGGATCGCGATCTCGTCGCCATAGAGGGCGTTGAGGCGGTCGGTCTCCGCCGTGCAGCCGCAATATCGCAGCAGGCCGTGATAGTAGGTCTCGGCGGCGATCGGGTCACCAAGCCCCATGTGCTTCGCCAGTGCCACGCCGGCGATGGCCGAGCGCAGGCCGAAGCCCAGCGGCTGCCCGATTGCGAAGTCGGTGGCGAGCGACAGGGCGCCGATGACTTCGTTGCGCGTGACCGCCGGCGTGGGAGCGCTGGCCATCCCCGGAA